>JBDRDQ010000527.1:0-13069 GCA_043820695.1 Gemmatimonadota bacterium
GGGACCCCGCTCCCAGCCATGCCGATGAGCTCCCGGTACCGTGCCAGGTCGTTTGGGTGATGCCCAGCGGCAAGTTCCAATCCGTGCATTCCGGGCATGATGTCCTGGCCCAGGCCGCTCTGGCCTCCCATGGCCAGCACCTTGAAGGGATCCTGAGTCTCTTTCTGTTCCAGGAGAAACCGGGTGTTGGGGTCCGCCTCCGCCCAATCATGGAAATCCATGGTCTGGATGAAGGCATCGTCCACCCGCCCCAGATCCAGGACCACCAGGAGCCCGATCCCCAGAACCCACACCCCGGTGGGGATGGTTCTTTTCTGAGCCGCCCAAACCAGCCCCAAGGTTGCCCCCGTGAGCAGGGTAGCCACGAGAAATCCCCGGGTGATGAACTCCTGGGCTCGAGCCAGCGCTTCGCTTTTCCCCGGGTCCATGGTGCCGTAAAGAAGGGAAACCCAGGCCGAAGTGAGGGCCCCGGAGGAGGCCAGAAAGGTCCCCAGGAGAAGGACCCCGGTTGCAGCCATCAGGAACCACCGAATGCCCTTGTTCTCCTTCTCCCGCTGGTGATCCCCGTCCCCGAGCCCTGCTGACCGCCCGGAAAGCGAACCATCCTCAGCCCTGCCCAGCCCCAGCACCCGATCCACCCCGAAGGCCATGAGGGTCACAGCCCCAAATCCGAACAGGAAGGTGGCAATGGAGGGGGCCCGGAAGAGAGAGATCCCCGGCAGAAGCTCATAAAACACCCGCCACACTGGGGTATGGGCCCCCAGGGCGAAGAGGAGGGCGACCCCACCCACCCCCAGGAAGGTCAGGCGTACTCCCCGGGAGGGGGCGCCGAGGAAGGCCAGGACCGCCAGCAGGAGGACCACCAGCCCACCGTATTCATGGTTGAGCTTGAAGACGTTCCTTCCCCAATACGTGCCCGTGGCCCACTCGGCCCCCCCGGCGCTGCTTCCGGCGAACTCCGGCACCACCAGGGAAGCCACCTCCTCGGGGTGGAGGGACCAGGACGAGGAATATGCGACGCTTCCCGCCTCAGAGGCCTGAGTGGTGGTCACGGTCCGGCGGGAGAACTCCGTGACGTATTTCACCGCCGGAACCAACTGGACGGCTGCAACCCCTGCCCCCACCATCGAAAAGGCCAGGAAGATGGCGAACCGGGCCGCCGACAGCCGAGGCGGCAAGCCGGCCTTCCAGAGAAGCACCGTCCGAACCACCGCATACGCTCCCACCGATCCGAAAAGGAAGTACGCCTGTTGGAAGTGGGTGGTGAGGATGACTAACCCGATGACCAGGGACATCCCCCCGAAGGCACGAAGGCGCCCCCCGACCAGGGCTCGCTCCGTGGCCCAGAACAGGAGGGGGGTGAGGGCCGTGACGAAGAGTTTGCCGTCATGCCCCGGATACACCAGGGTCACCATGAAGGGAGCCAGAAGGTACGCCAGGCCACACAGGAGGGCCGCGGCCCGGGACCTGCCCAATGCCAAAATCCACCCGTAGGTGAAGAGACCTGCCGCGAATACGTGCAGAACCAACTTCCATCCCAACGCACGGAAGGGCTCCATGACCACGAGGAGGAGGGAGGTGGGATAGAGAGAGTCCCCTCCCGCAAGGGAATCTATGAAGGGGGTCCCTCCGAGGATGATGGGATTCCAGAAGGGAAAGGTCCCCTGTCGAAGGGCCTGGGCGAAGAAATCCCGGGCCACATACCCCAGGGAGAGGGTGTCCTGCCCCACCAACATCTGGCCCGAGAAGACGAACTTCCGAAAAAGCAGGAGCGTCACGGCTCCGTAAAGAACGGCCGGCAGCCACCTCGGGAAGGTCAGGTCCCCCCTGCCGCCGACTCCGGTCCCCTTCCCCTCCCCCTCAGCCTTCTTCCTCGGGTCCTTCGGTTCCTTTTCTTTCTTCGCCATGAAGCTCAGCCCCCCCGATGGAGAAGATCCGAATAGATCTCCAGGTGCCGATCCGCCAACCGCTCATTACTCCAACGCTCCACCACCCGCTTCCTTGCCAAAGCCCCTTTCCCGGGCAAATCCCCCTCGTCCACCGCCCGGAGAACGGCCCTCGCCAACGCCTCCGGGTTTCCGGGCTCGAAAAGCCCCCCTACCTCCGCCCCCACGATCTCAGGAAGACCGCCCACGTTGGAGGCGACCACGGGAAGCTCACAGGCCATGGCTTCCAACGCCGCAACGGAGGTGGCTTCCATAAGGGAGGGGATCACGGCCAGGTCCCCGGAGCTCAGAAGGCCCGGCATTTCGGAGTGGGCTCGTTTCCCAAGGAAGGAGATGTGCGAAGAGACGCCCAACTCTTCCGAAAGGGCCTTTAACCGGTCGCGTTCCGGGCCGTCACCAATAAGAATCGCCTCTGCGTCCACCCCCTTCAGAATCAGGGGAAAGGCCCGAATGAAGTACTCAACGCCGTTCTTCGGAAAAAGCCGGCGGGGCACCACGATCCGCAACCGGTCCCCAGGGGGCAACGCGGCCTCCACCCGACGAAAGAAGGTCGTGTCCACCCCATTGGCCAGGGGCTCCACCTCCACTCCTGGAGCCAACTCCATGGCCACCTTCGCGATTTCCTCGCTGGCGGCCAGAGAATAGTCGGGAATCTGCACCAGACGACGAAGAATCGGGCGCCACATGGCCTTCTCGGCCCGGGTCAGAAAGTGGGAGGTGTGGAAGGTCGCGACCAGAGGGGTTCCGGACCGACGACTCCCCGCGGCGGCCGGGAGAACCGAGGCGAAGGCCTGTGCGTGGATCAGGTCCGCCTCCCGAGCCAGTTCCCGGGTCTTCGGCACGGAGCCCAGGGCATGGGCCACCCAACCGCTGGGGCTCCGGCTGGGAAACCAGGTGCGGAACACCTGGATCCCATCCATGTTCTCTTCCTTCGCCACCCCCGGAAGGGACCGGGACGTCACCACCTTCACCCGGTGCCCACGCTTCACCAGGGCCCGGGCCAGATAGTAGACGTGGCTCTCGAGGCCCCCGACTTCGGGAGGAAAGTAGACACAATGGAAGAGGAGGTTCACGCCCCGTCCCAGTCCGTGGTATCCCGGGGCCCCCCGGTCAGGCTCGACGCCACGATGTCGGCGATACGTTCGCCGGCCCGGCCGTCGCCGTAGGGGTTGGGAGGCCGATCCGCGGCGGGACGCCCTCGGGATCGGCCGGCAAGCAGGTCTTTGGCTTCCTCGAGAATCCTGGACCGGTCCGTTCCCACCAGGCGGGCGACTCCCGCCTCCACCCCCTCGGGCCTCTCGGTGGCCTCTCGGAGCACCAATACCGGGGCCCCGAAGGTGGGAGCCTCCTCCTGGATACCCCCTGAGTCGGTGAGGACCAACTCCGCATGCTTCAGCGCCGATACCAGGTCCAGGTAGCCGAGAGGATCAGTCAGGCGAATTCTGGGATGCCCGGAAAGAAGCTCCCGGGCCGGCCCCTGAACCTGTGGATTGGGGTGCACGGGGTAGAGAACCTCTACCTGGTCGTGTTGATCGACCAATTCCCTCACGGCCGAAAAGAGCTCTCGCAAGGGTTCCCCGAACGACTCCCGCCGATGGGCCGTAAGCAGAACCAGGCGCCGCCCCCTATCCAGAAGCTCCCGTAGATCCTGGTTCTCAGGCTCATGGGGTATGCCGGCCGCCTCCAGAAGCGCATCCACCACCGTGTTGCCCGTAAGGTGGATTCGTTGGCCTGGGACTCCCTCGTTCAGAAGGTTGTCCCGGGCCTGACGCGTCGGTGCGAAGTGATGCAGGGTAAGGACACCTGTGAGCCTTCGGAAGTTCTCCTCCGGGAATGGATCCGGGTACGGTAATCCCCCATGCCGACTCCGAAGCCCCGCTTCCACATGCCCCACCCCCACCTTCTCGAAGAAAGCCGCGAGGCTTCCGAAGAAGACGCTGGCGGTATCCCCCTGGACCAGGATGAGATTGGGCCGAAACCCCTCGATCACCCCCTTCAGGCCGTAAAGACAGGCGTGGGCCACATCGTACAGGTCCTGCCCCGCCCGCATGATTTCCAGATCGAAATCAGGAGACATGCCAAAGGCCCTGAGCACCTGGTCCACCAACTCGTCGTGTTGACCGGTGAGGGCGAAGCGGGTCTCCAGTTGGCCCTCCCGCTTTTCCAGGGCCCGGAGCACAGGCGCCATCTTGATGGCCTCCGGACGGGTTCCCACGACAACCAGGACCCTGGGTCTGTCTCCCGAGGATCGAGTAGGCATGCCCCCCCTTACTTCAAGCGGCGACGAAGGGAATCGACTTCATGATGGAGCTGGGCCACCATTTCGGCCATAAGCCCAACCCCCAACAGAACGAAGCCGACGGTCTCGAGGAGGACCACCAGGTAGAGAAGAGGCCTGAACCCCATCCCCTCCACGAACCGAAGGTAGAACGCGACGACACCCACGGCCCCGCCCAGGAGGATCAGGGCAAAGCCCGAGAACCCGAACAGGGTCATGGGTTTTCGAGAGAACAGGAGAAGAAACCAAACCGAGAGGAGGTCCATGAGTCCAACGAAGATGCGAAGCCTCCCGGAGTATTTGGAGACGCCCGCCCGTCGAGGATGGAGGTCGATATCGATCTCCGACACCGAATAGCCCCTGGAGTACGCCATCACCACGAAAAAACGGTGCCAATCGTGCCTCATGGGAAGCTCTTCTATCACTTCCCGGCGGAACGCCTTCATTGAATTCAGGTCAGAGACCGGAACGTCGAAGATCCTGCGACTCAGCCAGTTGTAGATCCCGGAGACGACCGGCTTCTGATATTCGCCCATCTTCCGGCCGGTTACCACATCCCACCCCTCCTGGAGTTTGGCAAGGAAGCGGGGGATCTCCTCGGGCAGGTGCTGAAGGTCGGCATCGAAAAGAACCAGATAGCTCCGATCCGTGGCTTCCGCGGCGGTGACCACGGCTTCGGTCTTCCCAAGGTTGGAGCGATGCCGGAGCACCCGCAGGTTGTTCCAACCCTCCCCTTCCCTTTCCGCCAGATCGGCGGTGCCGTCATCGGATCCGTCGTCTACCAGAATGACCTCACCATCCAGCTCGAACTGCCGGAAGGCCGTTTTCAGCGCTTTGATAAGCTCCGGGATTACGGGAGCCTCGTTGTACGCCGGCACCACGACGGCAAAGTCACGCCGCATCTCGGGAGAGAGGAACCCAGCTGCCTCCAGGGCGTTCATGGTTTCGGACGCCTCCAGCGGAAAGTCACGGAGTTGGGAGCCTGTGGGGGCCCCTGAGAGCCTGTGCGCGGCCGCACCCCATTACCGGGACGGGCTCCTAGACCCGTTTGCGCATTCGGGCAGGAAGGATCCCCAGTTGATCCCGGTACTTGGCCACGGTTCTGCGAGCGATGTTCACCCCTTCGGCCTTGAGAAGGTTCACGATGGCCTGGTCCGTGAGGGGCCTTTTCGGGTTCTCGTCATCGACCAGGGTCTGGATCTTCGCTTTAACACCCCGAGCCGAAATGTCCTCCCCGCTCGTAGTGGAAAGACCACTGGAGAAGAAGAACTTCAGGGAGAAAACGCCCCGGGGGGTTTGCACGAATTTGTCGTTGGTGACGCGTGACACGGTGGACTCGTGCATCTCGATGTGTTCCGCGACCTCCCGCAGGGTCAACGGTCTCAGGTGCTGAACCCCTTTTTCGAAGAAGCCCCGCTGACGGTCCACTATGAAGCTCATGACCTTGAGCATCGTCTGCCGACGTTGTTCGATGGCCTGAATCATCCAGTTGGCGGAGTTCAGCTTGGCTGAGATGAATTCCTTGTTCTCACCGGTGAACTTCCCCTTTTCCCTGGCTACCTCACGATAGGCACGGGAGAGGCGGAGCCGTGGCAGACTCGTGTCGTTGGCAAAGACCATGTATTCCCCATCGATCTTTTCCACGATGAGGTCCGGAATAATGTATCGCTCGGGATCGGAGGAATGCCGGTGCCCTGGCTTCGGATCCAGCTTGGCGATCGCGTCGGCGGCATCCTGGACCTCCAGGGGGGTGATTCCTCTCGCCTTGGCAATCTCGGCCCAACGGTGGTTGATGAGATCCGTAAAGTGTTCCTCCACAAGAGCGGACGAAAGTGAATCCGCCATGCCCTTGCGGGCGAGTTGGATCTGGATGGACTCCCTGAGATCCCTGGCCCCGACCCCCGGAGGATCGAAGGTCTGGATCGTGGCCAGCATCTCCTCCACTTCCACCATCTCGTAGGGACGGAAAAGGGCCTCGATCTCCCTTTCTTCCTCTTCACGCTCCTTGTCATCCTCGAATTCAGTGGCCTCGAAGCGTTCGAAGGCTACCGCCCGGATCTCGTCAAGCCAGCTGTTCACCCCGGACAGGACATCTTCCAAGGAGCATGAGAGGGATCCATCGTCGTTGACGTTCCCCAGAATCTCTTCCCCCAGCCTGATCTCCCTTTCCGACTTGTTCAGGTGATGGAGCTGCTCCAGCAGGAAATCTTGGAGGTCCGGGGCTTTGGCCGGAGTGGGCTGAAAGTACTCCTTTTGCTCGAATTGCTGCCTCCTGCCACCGGCATCGAACCCGTCCAGAAGGATCTCCTCCCAGTCGATTTCCTCCGCGGTATCGTCCTTACGCTCCTCCTCCAACTCCACCTCTTCCTCGACATCCGCTTCCGTCATTTCCAGGAAGGGGTTTTCAGCCAACTCCTGTTTGAGATGCTGTTGAAGGTCGAGCAAGGGCATGTAGAGCAACTCCATCGCCTGGTAGAGGCGAGGGTTGATCTTCATCTCCTGCCGGAGATTTACGCTCTGGACGAGTCGGGTACTGAAGCCGCTCATGCCGCGCCCTGAGGCCGGGTATAACGGCTCCGCATGCGGGCCGTCAGCGTAGGTCCGAAGTAGATATCGGCCACTTCGTCGTTCCAAACCAGTTCGGAGACGGTTCCGCTGACTCGAATCCGCCCCTCGTACATGATGTAGGCTCTGTCCACGATCTCCAGAGTCTGCTCGACGTTATGGTCGGAGATGACGGCTCCAATCCCCCTGTCCTTCAAGCCATGAACGATCTGCTGGATGTCATTTACGGCAATGGGGTCGATTCCGGCGAAGGGCTCGTCCAGAAGCATGAACTTCGGTCGCTGAACCAGAGCTCGGGTGATCTCGAGACGCCTCCGTTCTCCTCCGGAAAGAGAATAGGCTTTGTTCTTCCTAAGGTGGGCGATGGAAAGCTCGTTGAGAAGATCTTCCAACCGGGCTTTCCGTTCGGCCTTTCGAAGACCCAAGGTCTCCAGGATCGCCATCACGTTCTCCTCGACCGTGAGCTTCCGGAAGACCGATGGCTCCTGAGCCAGGTACCCCACCCCCAACCGGGCCCGGCGGTACATGGGAACTTCGGTGAGCTCCCTATCGTCCAGGTAGACCCGGCCCTGATTGGGGGGAATCAGCCCCACGATCATGTAGAAGGTCGTGGTTTTCCCGGCGCCGTTTGGGCCCAGGAGACCCACGATCTCCCCCTGATTGACCCGAATCCCCACCTCATCCACAACCTTCCGCTTCCGGTAGATCTTGGTAAGGCCCTCGGCGACAAGGCAGCTTCCGTTGGCCTGAATCTCATTCACCGCCAGCTCCCCTTCCCTCCCTTCCGTGAACTCCTTCTGTTCGATCATCCCCCGGATCCCCCCCCAGTTCGAATGGCGCCGACCCCCGATCCCGCCCGTCCTTGGCCCTGCCTACCCCTACTGATACCGGAGGTATCGGGTACGGCCACGGTATCAATGGGCTGACCCCGCCTTGGAATAGGCTCCAGGTGAATCCCCCGTGTTTGGCCAACCACCTCCATTCGTTCCGCCTCACCCTCGGGGTTGAGAAGGATCGTGATCTCGTCTCCGATAACATAATGGATCGCAAGCTGGTTCCCTTCAGCCGCCAGCGTGGAATCGGACGGGACCATTCGATACATGCTCCGTGCTCTTACCCGTGCCACCAGCTGCTTCAGTTGGTAGTCCGCCCCGGCCGTATCGGCCCCAACCACGTCCGGATCCTCCACCAGGAGGGGCTCATCAGTGTCTGGCAGGGAAACGCCTTTCTTGCCGAAAAAAGCCACGATGGTGTCCCCCTCCAGCCAGTCCCGGGCAATCAGTGGCAGCGTTTCGGGGGTATTCATAGAGTCCCTGCCGATGGATTCCCCTCGGGCGTTCCCCATGGCCCATACCTCCTCGATGACCTCACCAGGAGCGAGGACCACCACCGAATCACCCTCGAGGATGAAATCCTGAGCGAGAGCGTAGGGACGTCGGGGGAACCCCTCCAGTCCCAACTCCGTCGCAGCAGGGTGCGGGGCACCCCTTCTCAACACTTCTTCCCCTTCCGCGCCCTCGGCCATCTCCGCCGCGATGGAGTCAGCCACCGCGTCCCTCCGGGCCATCAACCGTTCGATACGCCCCTCCGTAAAGAACAGGTTGACGATGGGAGCCAGCAACCTGAGGTCCTCTCCGTCCAGGACGGCTTCGCCCGTGGCCACGGCCCCCCGAACCTCGTCCTGGGGGATGTCCAGCCGGATCGCGTCTGCGGCCAAATTCGTCTGCGCCGTCGTTACCCTGGCCCTTCCGGTCAGAAAGAGAGCGCCGGCCTCTTGATCGTATTCCAGGGAGTCGGCCACAGCCTTCAGGGAGTCCCGGGTGACCACGACCGAACCGGCGGCCCTGAAGAACCGGGTTCCCTCGAGGATGAACCGCTGGGCGTCGATCTCGTAGGGTACTCGGTTCGTTTCGCGCGCAGGTCCCGCCTCCGGGATGGTTCTCATGACAGGCGGAAGGGGGGAAGGAAGCTCCTCTCCAACCGAAATGGCGGAATCGGGAAGCAAGATCGAGGAGTCGGGAGGCAAGGTCGAGGAATCCGGCGGGGAAAGGGTGGAATCCGGGGGTGGAGCCACCGAATCCCGCGGTGTCGCCGCAGAATCCGGAATCAGGGCCGGGGGGCCCTGCGCCGCAGTATCCGTCGGGACCACCGAGGGCACCGCTTGTCGAGTGGGGTAGAGCGTGGCGTGGGGGCGGCGCCCCGACACGGTAAGGAGGTCCTCCCCCCCCTCGGGTCCCGCCCTGACAAGGGTCATGAGGTCGCCCCGGATGACCGATCCCTCGGTAAGGTCCGTCAACACGGCGTTGTCTTGAGCCGTCAAACGCCGCTCGGCGCTGAAATACTGGGCCCGGTCAGCGGTGAGGCGGGAATCCACATCCCAGAAGACGACATTCCCCATGAGGTTGTTGTAGTTCGTGGACTCGAAAACCACGGCGCTATCGGCCCGGATCATGACCCCCCCGGGGCAACGGATAGTGGGGAATCTGAAGTTGAACATCCGAGTCTCGTTGGACAGGGTGTTCATCACCATGCCGGCATGACTCGGGACGTCGCATCCGGCGTCACCCTGGGCCGAAGCCTCCGCCGGCGCCAGAAGAAAGGCGGACGAAAGCCAGAAGAGGATCGAGAGACCGAATCGGAGGATCCGGGGAGACGACGAGACGCGGCGCATCAATCCGGAGCTCCTCCCCCTCCGCCCGTATTCCTGATACTTCCTGGGCCGACCACGGTTCTCCGAAAGTTCAGATCCGACTCGAAACCCAAACCCTCGGAAACCCTCCCCGGCTCCACCATGGTCGTGGCCGAATCGCTCCAGATCCGGTCTCCGTTAGGATCGTAGTTCAACTCCTCGCTCTCGACCTGTTTGTTTCCCTCGGTGATCAAAAGAATCACGTTGCCCTGTGCCAACAGCTCCCTGGTATTGGGGTTGAATCGACCACGTTGGGAAGTGACCCTGGCCCGCCGGGCCCCAGTTTCGGTGAAGAGAATGAGCTCCGGATTCCGCAGTTGATAAATGGAGGAGTCCCGGTAGGAGAAGGCGGTATCGGCAAAAACCTCCGCCAACTTGACCCCCTCCTGGGTTATGATGTGCCGGAGGCCGCTGATCACCATGTCGGCCCCCGTCTCCAGGAGGGGCGGAGACGCGATCGGAACCGCGTCCTCTTCGGTACAGCCTCCCAGTAGCAGGGAAAGTGCGACGACGGTGATCAGGCCTCTTCCACCACCTCGGAAAGGGCCCCTCGCTTTGTCCAGCTTCTTTATATTAAACATCATACGGCCCCTGACCTCATAAGATCATGGAGGTGCACAATCCCCTTCAATCGGTCTCCCTCGTCAACCACGGGTAGCGCCATGATCCCGTGTTTCTCCATAACATGGACCGCTGCCGAGGCCAACTCACCCAACCGGGCGAGTTTGGGAGTCCGGGTCATGACCTCCCGGACCGGAACATCGAGGAAGTCTTCCTTCTTCCCCATGAGCCGGGTCAAATCCCCGGCCGTGACCACCCCCACCACCTTCCCTTCCTCGTCGACTATGGGAACAGTACCCCGCATTTTCGCCAGAGGTACGATACAATCCCGGATAAGGGCGTCTCCCCCCCGGGACGGATAGTCATCCCCGACCATGACCTCCTCTACGCGAAGGGTCAGCTTTCGACCCAGAGAGCCCCCCGGATGAAGCCTGGCGAAATCCTCAGCCCGGAATCCCTTTTTTTGAAGGAGGACCACCGCCAGAGCATCCCCCATGGCGAGGGTTGCGGTGGTGGATGTCGTGGGAGCGAGGTCCAGAGGGCAGGCCTCCTCATCGACCGAACAATCCAGAGCCACGGCCGAGGCCCTGCCCAGCGAGGACCCCGGAT
This sequence comes from Gemmatimonadota bacterium, assembly GCA_043820695.1. Lineage (GTDB taxonomy): Bacteria > Gemmatimonadota > Gemmatimonadetes > Longimicrobiales > Gaopeijiaceae > JABDNZ01. Next base: position 10,649 of record JBDRDQ010000527.1, read on the forward strand.
CCCCGGTGAGTGCGATGATGGGGACCCCCAGGCGAATCAGATAATCGATGAGGCCTCCCAACTCGGAGGTGTCGCCACTCTTGGAAATGAGCACGGCCACGTCCTCCCTGCCTACGATCCCCAGATCGCCGTGGAGTCCCTCGACAGGGTGGAGGTAGGTGGCGGGTGTGCCGGTGGAGGTGAGCGTGGCGGCGATCTTCCGCCCGATGATGCCGCTCTTTCCAATCCCGGCCACTATGACACGGCCCCGGGCCCCTGCCAGGATCTCCACCGCCTTCACGAAGTCGGCGCCGATCCGGTTGGTGAGCCCCTCAATAGCCTTACTCTCGGCTTTCAGGACTCGCCGGGCTTCCTCGAGGAGGTCTTCAGCGCTGTTGGCGTTCATGGCCGCCTACTCTCCCTCCCCTTTTCCGCTCCTGGCCGTTACGTAATCCTCAACCAGGGCGTCCCAATCCCCCCGGGCCCTGAGGATGGCTTCGCAGAACTCCCTTACGGCACCCCGACCTCCCGGACACTTCCCCTGCCAGAGGGCTACCCCCCGAACCTCCGGGGTGGCATCGGCTACCACCGCCGGAACGCCGATCTTCCGTAGCACCGCCAAATCGGGAAGGTCGTCGCCCAACATGGCCACCTGATCCCAATCCAGCTCCATACGCTCCAGAATCCCCTTGATAGTCCTGATTTTTTGCGCCCCCCCATCCTGGTGGCATTCGACGATTCCCAACTCCCGGGCACGGATGGCCGTGGCCTGGGAAACCCGTCCCGACACCACTGCGACTTCGATCCCCGCCCATTGGAGGAGCTTTATGCCCAGCCCGTCCCGGATATCGAACCGCTTCATTTCCAGGCTCTCCCCACCGGGCAGGGCACCCATGTAGACCCCACCGTCCGTAAGGACACCATCGACGTCGAAGACCACCAGCTCGATCTTCATCGCGATCTCCTCCGGCAGGATGTGGGAAGGACCGGACCCGTCACCCCCGCGGCTCCGGGTCATGTTCGAAGGCCTCTGCCTTCAAGAACGGCCCGAATGGCCAGCACCCGCTCCAGAAGAGGCTTGAGCTCGGTCAAAGGAAGCATGTTCGTACTGTCCGACGGGGCCGTGGCGGGCCTGGGATGGGTCTCGAGGAAGAGGCCGTCACACCCGGCGGCCACGGCGGCCAGGACCAAGGAGGGAATGTGCTCCGGATCCCCTCCGCTGGAGCCCGCCGCCTTCCCGGGCCGCTGAACGGAATGGGTGCCGTCGAAGATGGCGCGGGCCCCGGTGGCCTCTCGGATCCTACGGAAGGACCGCATGTCCACCACCAGGTTCCCGTACCCGAAGAAGGTCCCCCGTTCGGTCACCACCACCTCGGGAGCGCCAGCCAAGCGGGCCTTCTCGACAGCGTGGGCCATTTCCTCCGGAGCCATCCACTGCCCCTTCTTGATGCTCACCACTCTGCGGGTCTTCCCCGCAGCCACCAGGAGATCGGTCTGGCGACAGAGGAAAGCGGGAATCTGAATCACGTCCACCACAGCCCCAGCCTTCCCGGCATGGGCGGGCTCGTGGATATCCGTGATGACGGGAAGGCCCGTCTCGGCCTTCACTCGAGCCAGGCGCTCCAGGCCCTTCTCCAACCCGGGTCCCCGGGGGGAGTCGGCCTTGGAGCGATTGGCCTTGTCGTAGGAAGCCTTGAAGACGATGGGCAATGCCAGTTCCCTGGAGATCTCGGCCAAGGCATGGCCGATCTCGAGGTTCAGGTCATCGTCTTCCAGCACGCAGGGCCCCGCAAGGAGCGTAAATCTCTCGAACATTCAGTCCTCTCGCTGCGGCCTCGACTACCCCTCACCCGCCGCCCCGGCAGGCGCGGAGGTCGATTGGGGGTTGAGGTGGCCCAGTCGCAGTGCAGCCGCCTCCACGAAGGAGGCGAATAGGGGATGGGGCCGGGTCGGCCGGCTCTTGAGCTCCGGATGAAACTGGCAGCCGACGAACCACGGGTGTCCCGGGATCTCGATCATCTCAACCAATTGGCCGTCTGGAGAGAGACCGCTGAAGACCATTCCATGTTCCCCGAGGGGGATCCTGTACTCGTTGTTGAACTCGTACCGGTGACGGTGGCGTTCGCTTATCTCTTCGGCCCCGTAGATTCTGGCGACATGGGACCCGACGTCCAGCATCGCCGGATAGGCCCCGAGCCGCATGGTCCCGCCCTTGGTCGTAACCCGGAGCTGGGAATCCATGAGACAGATGACAGGGTAGGGGGATTTCTGGTCGAACTCGAAGGAATGGGAGTATTCCATCCCCGCCACATTTCGAGCGAATTCGATGACAGCGCACTGAAGACCCAGGCAGATCCCGAAGAAGGGCACGCCTCCTTCCCTGGCCCATCGGATCGCCTCGATCATTCCCTCGATTCCTCGTTGGCCAAAGCCACCGGGGAT
>JBDRDQ010000528.1:0-4948 GCA_043820695.1 Gemmatimonadota bacterium
CCTCAGACTGTTGCCGGCACACCACAAAACCCTTGCCTGAACCGATAAACAAATGAAAATTTAGACTTCTTTCAGGTAGTCCGTGTTCATTCATCCCTCGGGACCACTTATGTCGTCAGGACGAGCAGGAAAGGGGGGGCGGGGAAGTTCGCCGGCCTTTTCCTCAGACGAATCACCCCAGGGGCCCCTAACCTTGCCTCAGAGCGCCAGGGAGACCGTATCGGTACTTGTCATCGACGACGAGTTCTCCCTCCGGGAGAGTTGTGCCTCCCTCCTTCGGGCGAAGGGGTACCCCGTGACCCTCTGCGGCCGGGGGGACGATGCACTGGACCTGATCCGCAGAAAAAAGTTCGATATCGTCATCGTGGACCTGTTCATGAGCCAGGTGGGGGGCATGGAGATCCTGGCCTCTTCCCAGGAGGTTTCTCCTGACTCCCTCGTGATCATCATGACCGGGAACCCATCAGTGGAGACCAGCCTGGAAGGTCTCCGTGCAGGAGCCTGGGACTACCTCCCGAAGCCTTTCTCCGCCACCCAACTCGAAGTTCTCATTGGTCGGGCAGCACATGCCGTCACAGTGGCTCGGGAGAGCCAGACCCGGGCCATCACTCCTGAAAAGTTCCAGAAAAAGGCCCAGGGGATAGGCGGCCGCCGCATCCTCGGTGACTCCAGGAGCATAAGAGATGTCATCGATCTGGCAAGAAAAGTGGCCAGCACCGATGCTTCCGTATTCATTACCGGAGAAAGCGGCACGGGAAAGGAACTCCTGGCGCATTTCATTCACGAGAACAGCCGGCGAAGTAGCCGAAGCCTCGTCCCCGTGAATTGCGCCGCCCTCCCTGAGCCACTCCTCGAATCAGAGATGTTCGGCCATACCGAGGGCGCTTTTACCGGAGCCACCAGAGCGAAACCAGGATTGTTGGAGGTGGCGCACGGGGGCACTCTTTTCCTGGACGAACTAGCCGACATGCCTGCATCCGTGCAGGCGAAAATCCTTCGCGTGATTCAGGATGGCGTGGTCCGGCGAGTTGGGAGCACCCGTGTGGACGCCGTGGTCAACATCCGGTTCATCGCCGCCACCAATGTGGACCCCCTGGAGGCCGTGAAAAACGGAACCCTCCGAAGGGATCTTTACTACCGGCTTCGAGTGGTCCCGATTCACATACCCTCCCTGAAGGAGCGCCGGGAGGACATCCCCGTCCTTGCCGAGAGTTTCCTGGAGGAGTTCTGGCTGACCCACAGGGAACCCTCGGATGAGAAACCCATTTTTTCGGAGGCCGCCATCACCGCACTCCAGGCGTGGCCATGGCGGGGAAATGTGCGAGAGCTGCGGAATGTGGTGGAGCACCTGGTTGTGCTGGCCAAACCGGGCTCTGAGGTCCAACCCGAGGAGCTCCCCTTCATCCACGAGGACCTCACCGACTCGGCCTCTCCGTTGGGGTTGGCGCTGAACCCAGCGGTCCTGGACGCTGACTACCATACCGCCAGGGAGATCGTCCTGGCACAGTTCGAAAAGGACTATCTGGAGCATATCGTTCGCGTGTCGAGAGGCAACATCTCCGACGCGGCACGTCTTGCCGGGGTGGATCGGACTACGCTCTACCGAATGATGGAACGTCACGGAACCTCCAGGGATGAGCTTCTTTCGGGTCTTCGGCAATGACGACAATTCGAAACGCTGCCGTCGTCTCCGAACCCTTCGACCCCGCCGGAAAGAGTGCAAAAGGTGGGAAGGAAGGTCGGCCAGAAGAGCCGTCCCCCATCCTGACGGGGGCCGCTGATGCGCTTTTGGAGGCCTGGCCGGAGGATTCTACCTATCGAACCCGAGAAGAGGTCGGCAGGCGTCTCCAGGCGATTCTCGAGGCCGCGAGACTTGGTGAGAGGACTCAGTGGCCGACTGAGATCTCAGAGCTTCTGACGAAAGACCGGTCCCTGGTCCGCAGGCTCATCAGGACCCTCTCTCACGAGGCCCTCGGAGATGCGGGCTCGCCAAAAGCGGACGAACCTGCAGAAGAGATCGTGGAAGCCCTCCGGGCACTGGAAATGGTCCGGCGCGGTAGCTTGCCTCGTGAGGCACACGAATTCGCCAGCCGTCTCACGGATCCGGACGGGTTCGAGCTTCTCGTCGAGGTCGCCCATGATCTCCGGTCCCCCCTGACCTCCATCACCTTCATGGCCGAGACCCTCCGTGCCGGCTATAGCGGGGAGCTAACCGAGCTCCAAAAAGACCAACTGAGTCTAATCTGGAGCGCGGCCTTCGGAATGATGTCGGTCTTTTCCGACCTGATGGATTTGGCTAAAGACCGCGCCAACATGCTGGAGGAGTCACCTGGACCCTTCTCCATCAGCGGCGTATTCGAGGAACTAAGGCAGATGGTGGAACCCATGGTCGTGGTTAAGGGCATCGAGCTTCGCTTAGAGCCGCCCATGCACGAACGGGTTACTGGCCATAGGATGGCGCTCTTCCGCGTCCTGCTTAATCTTACTACCAATGCCATCAAGTTTACGGAAGAAGGTTTCGTTGACGTATCGGCCAAGACGCTGGACCGCGACCTGGTTGGGTTCTCAGTTCGGGACTCAGGCCGAGCCATTGCCGATGAGGCGAGAGAAACGCTTTTTGAGCCTTTCAAAAAGGCGCGGGACCGCAGAGGGTATTTTTTCTCGGGGAGTGGCCTGGGACTGAGCATTGCGCGCCGGTACCTCAGAGCTATGGGCTCGGAGCTTTTTTTCGAAACGAAGCCGGGATGGGGTACCCGTTTCCATTTCGAGCTAAATCTTACTCCGGCCGGGCAGGTCTGAAACTGAGTGCCACGAAGCTATGCCCGTGGTGGTCGCGCTACATTCGTCGACTTGCCGCTGCAAAAGGCGTGGGTCCGAAAAAAGGAACAGAATTCGCTAAGTCATTGTCATAGTAGCCCCTACGGAGTTTCTTGGTCACCGAAAGAAAGAAGAACAGGGCTTGCACTAGGAAAGGCGTCATCACACTGGTTCGAAGCGACCCGAAGAGCGAGACACAACTGTGAAGTCCTCCGATAAGAACGCATCCTTCTTGAGTTCCCGCCCAAGGCTGGACCAGAATTGGATGTCGCCGGTGGTTCGGTGGAGCGCACAGCCCCTGTTCAGAGATCCGCCCGCCGTGGAGTCGGTCCGAGCCCAACATGTGCGCGAGGCCGGCGAATCGGTCCGGAGAGCCCTCAACCTGACGGTAGCCATCGGGTCGATGTTGGTGGTGTCTCCGGTTCTTCTGGCCATCGCTCTGGCGGTAAAGCTCTCCTCCCAGGGACCTGTTTTCTACACCCAGGAGCGGGTCGGGCTGAATTCTCGTCGCCGGCCCAGGGATCGACGGAACCGGAGTAGGGGAGCTTCCGACCGAAGGGATGCCGACTCAGGCGGGAAGGTCTTCCGGATGATCAAGTTCCGGACGATGTACGTTGAAGAGGGAGATGACCGGCAGGTCTGGGCACGGAAGAATGACCCTCGCATCACGCCGGTTGGGAAGGTTCTCAGGGCCTTCCGTTTGGATGAACTCCCCCAGCTGTGGAATGTGATTCGTGGCCAGATGAACATCGTGGGCCCCCGCCCAGAGCAGCCTGAGATCTTCGTGGAACTGCGGAACGAGATCACGGATTATCCTCGACGTCAGCACGTTCTCCCCGGGATCACGGGGTTGGCCCAGATCAACAACGGATACGATAAGACGTTCAAGGATGTGAAGAGGAAGCTCGGGTTCGACCTGGAATATCTTGATCGTAAATCGCCGAGTGAGGATTTCAAGATCATGGCCAAGACCATTCCTGTGGTTCTGGGTCGGAAGGGATACCACTAGGGAATGCCGGTCATGACCGGATGAAGACATTCGCTTCGTCAATCCTCAGATCCGACATGAAAGGGCTGGCTCCGGTCATCGTTGCCGGGCTGGCCTTCGCGTTTTTGTTCTATGTTCCCTCGACCACCCTTCTCCGGGATTGGTGGAACGACCCGGAGGCCCAGCACGGGTTGTTGTTAGGTCCTCTGGCGTTTTTCCTGGCATGGCGTAGGGGGATAGGGAAGGATTCGACCCCCCAACCTCTTCTGGGCACCCTCCTCCTGATCGGGGCGGTTCTCCTCAGGTACGCCTCGGCCCTGGCAGCCGAGTTGTTCACCTTGCGGCTCTCTTTGGTGGGTGCTCTTCTGGCCCTGGTGGTTTTTCGTTGGGGTACGAAACAGGTTCTGCGATGGTGGCTTCCGTTCGTTCTTCTGTTTCTTTCGGTACCCCTCCCGCAGATGATTCTCTCGTCCCTGGCGTTCCCCCTTCAACTCCGTGCCTCCCAGATGGGGGCTTTTCTTCTCGAAATCAGGGATGTGCCGGTTCTCCTCGAGGGGAACATCATCAACCTTCCGGGCCAAACCCTTTTTGTCACCGAGGCCTGCAGTGGCCTCAGATCCCTGACCGCCTTGGTGTCCCTTGGAGTCCTTTTGGGAGCCTTGTGGCTCCGTTTTCCCCTCACACGAATCGTCCTTCTGATCGCCGTGATCCCGATCGCAATGCTCGTGAACGGTTTCCGGGTTTTCCTCACCGGATATCTGGTGTTCTTTGTGAATCCGGCATTGGGTGAGGGTTTCATGCATATGACTGAGGGGTGGGGTCTCTTCGTGGTGGCCTTCATCATCACTGGTGGAGTGACCGCGGCGCTCCGCAGATCCGAGGGCCTCTGGATCACCAGACCCGAGGAGGGTTCCTCACAATGAGACTCCGGTGGGCTCCTGCCGCGGTGTTGTGCCTCGGGGTAATTATGAGCCTAGGGGTAGAACAACAACGCTCCATGCCCCTGGCCCGTTCGATGCATGAGGTGGTACCCATGGAGATCAACGGGTACATGGGTACGGACCTCGCCGTTTCCGATGCCGAAGCCAAGGTGGCAGGTTTCTCCAACTACCTGTTTAGGGTGTACGAAGGGGAGACCCCGGC
>JBDRDQ010000529.1:0-12332 GCA_043820695.1 Gemmatimonadota bacterium
CTCCGGAAACCCTCCCGGATCTCCCTCTGGCCGTTGCCCGGCTTCTCTTCGCCATCCGGAACGAAGAGACCATTCTGGTCCACGGCGACTATGACGTGGACGGCATGGCCGGAACGGCCCTTCTGACGCGATGGCTCCAGAGCTTGGGGGGGCGGGTCGTCCCCTTCGTGCCTCACCGGGTTCGGGACGGGTATGACCTGGGCGACTCAGGATTGAATGCCGCCGTCTCGGCCGGCGCCTCCCTTCTCGTTACCGTGGACTGTGGGATCCTCGCCCATGCCGCAGTCGAAAAGGCTCACTCCCTGGGGTTGGAGGTCATTATTACCGACCATCACGCCCCCGGGGAGGATCTCCCGCCGGCTCTTGCCGTCTTGAACCCGGCCAGGGCAGACAGCCTTTACCCCAATCCGGATCTTTGTGGAACCGGGGTGGCCTTCAAGCTCTGTCAGGGTTTGGCCAACGCCATGGGGATCGCGGAGGAGGAGCTCCACCCGTTCCTGGACCTGGTGGGGCTGGCGACCGTGGCGGACCTGGTGCCCCTGAGGACGGAGAACCGGGTTCTGGCGCGGTATGGCCTGAAGGCACTGGGGCGGACCCGGAACCTCGGCCTTCAGGCTCTCATGGCCGAGGCCGGAATGTCCCCGGAGGGGGTCTCGGCGGGGAAGGTCGGATTCGGATTGGCTCCCCGGTTGAATGCCTTAGGGCGGTTGGGGGAGGCCCAGGACGGCCTGCGCCTCCTTCTCACGGACAACAGGGACGAGGCTCGGCAGTTGGCCCAGGAGGCCGAGAGGGTGAACCGGGCCCGGCAGGATGCTGATCGGAGAACTCTGGATGAAGCCCTGGAGTTGTTGGCTCGGAGTTTTGACCCCGAGAGGGATTATGGGGTGGTGTTGGCATCGGAGAGTTGGCATCCGGGGGTCGTCGGGATCGTGGCTTCGAGGGTGGCTGAGCGAATCCACAGGCCGGCCATTCTCATAGCGTTGGACGGTGAGAGGGGAAGGGGGAGCGCCCGCTCCATCCCCGACTATGATCTCCTGGAAGGGATCCGGGCTTGCGGTTCCTATCTGGTGCGGTTCGGCGGACATCGCCAGGCGGCCGGTATGGAGATCCGGAAGGACAGGATATCCGAATTCCGGGAGGCGTTCGGCGCCGAGACCCGAAAAAAGCTCGCAGGGAAGGAGCTGCGGCCCACTCTCCATGTGGAGTTCGAGGTCCCCCTGGTGGAGATGTCCCGGGAACTTTACCGATATCTCCAGTACATGGGGCCCCATGGGATCGGAAATCCCGGCCCCTACTTTCTGGCTCAAGGCGTCTCCCTATCCGGTCCCGCGAGGATCGTCGGCACGGAACACCTCAAGATGCGGCTGCGCCAGGGTCCGGTGGAGCTGGAGGCCATCGGCTTCCACCTGGCCAGGCGGGTCTCTCCCCAGGCTCTGGGTAACGGGCCCGTGGACGTGGTTTTCCAGCTGCACGAGAACGAGTTCCGGGGGGTCAGCCGGCTTCAGGCCCGCCTGAAAGACATTCGGATGGCAGCTCCCTCGTCGCCCCCGGATCCTTCCGATTCATGAGGATTATCGCAGGCCAATGGCGGGGGCATCGCCTCAAGGCGGTCAGAGGGCGGGGCGTTCGGCCCACCACGGACCGGGTCAGGGAAGCTTGGATGGCGGCCATGGGTGGGGAGTTGGAGGGAGCGAGAGTCCTGGATCTCTTCGCCGGCTCCGGCGCCCTCGGGTTGGAAGCGTTGAGCCGGGGTGCAGCTGAGGTCGTCTTTGTCGAGAGGGCCCGGAGCGCTCTGGTCACCCTCCGGGGAAACGTCGAACTTTTGGGGGCGGAAGGGCAGTGCCGGATCGTGGCCGGTGATGCCATGGCGTTCGCCCGTCGTCTGTCCGAAGGGTCTTTCGACCTGGTTTTGGCCGATCCGCCCTACGATTTGGGCCTCGCGGGAAAACTCCTGGAGCTTTTTGCCGAGAAAGGGTTTGCCAGAGAGCTCTGGGTTGAGCATCGTTCGACGGAGAGTATGCCCCCCCTCCCCGAACTTCGCCAACGGCGTTACGGGGATACCACACTCACGATACTCAAGAGAGACGTATGAGCTCCTCCGATAGAGCCCTTCTGGCAATTTACCCAGGGTCCTTTGATCCGATGACCTTAGGGCACGAGGATGTCGCCCGGCGAACCCTTCGGCTGGCGGATAGGCTGCTGATCGCCGTGGCGGAAACGGCCACGCAGTCCAAGACCCCTTTGTTTTCGGTGGAGGAGCGACTGGCCCTGATCCGGGAGGTGTTCCATGACAATGACCGGGTGGAATGTGCAAGTTTTTCAGGCCTTTTGATGGACTTTGCCAGGGAGAGGGAAGCCCACTGCATCATCCGCGGGCTTCGGGCCGTTTCGGACTTCGAATACGAGTTCCAGATGGCCCAGATGAACCGGGAACTCTGGCCGGATGTAGAAACCGTATTTCTGACTCCGGATGCCCCGTTCGCCTTTCTTTCAGCTTCCCTGGTACGGGAGGTTGCCGGCTTGGGGGGGGATGTGTCGTCCTTCGTTTCTCCGACCGTCATGAGGGCCATGAAGGAGAAATTGTCGGCCTGATAGGTTATTATTCATCTGTCCGGGGAGGGCCCGAGTTATTGATCCACTTGATCCCCCACCCCATGGTCGTGTATCCTTTTTCATCTTTCGGCTCTGTTTTTGCCGATTCCAATCCTGTTTGGACGATCCAATCTGCGGAGGGCGAATGGGTTTCCAGGTCGAGAAGGTCGACGACGTACTGGTGGTGGACGTGGAAGGCCAACTCATCGTGGGAAACCGTCAGGAGCTGAAGCAGAAGGTCCTCGAAGAGCTGGAGAACGGCGAACGCAAATTCGTCGTGGACTTTGAGAAGACCGGCTACATCGACTCCTCCGGTTTGGGTGTCCTGGTGAGCCTATCCAAGAAGGTCCGGGAGCAGGGTGGTGAGCTCCGGTTGGCCAACTTGAACGAGGACTTGAAGACCTTGTTCGAGCTCACCAAACTCGACACCCTCTTCCACATCGCTGATTCTCGTGAGGCAGCTCTGAAGGGTCTCTGATTTTCCGGAAGTGGGACCTCGGCGGAAAAGGTAGTTCGCTGTCTATGGCACCAGACCTGGTCTTCGACTTACCCAACGACCTGGCCTCCATCGAGGAGGCTGTGGACTTTGTCATGGAGCAGTGCTCCGACTGTGGGGAAGACCCGAAAAGACTCCGGCTGAACCTTCGTGTGGGGCTCTCCGAAGCCATTGCCAACGCCATGCTCTACGGGAACGGCCGGGACCCCTCCAAGCGAGTGAAGGTGGAGGTGGCCTTCCAGGGTTCCACCCTCACCGCTCGGGTCACCGACGAGGGGAGGGGTTTTGATCCCTGCCGCCTCCCGGATCCCACCTGCGCCGCCAATATTCTCAAAGCCGAGGGCCGGGGGATTTTCCTGATGCGCAAGTTGCTGGACGAGGTCCATTTCAACGATCGCGGGAATTGTGTGACTCTGGTCCTTCGCCTCCCTACATTCCGGGGCGATGTGGGAGTGGATGGTGGGGCGAGGGCATGACCCCGGACGTTCCTCCTCTCCGAGCCCTTCCCGATCCCGTACAGCAAACCCTCCGAGATTTCGAAAAAGCTCTCTCCATAGGCTTCCGCCTTCATCAGCTCGATGACTCCGGAAAGGCCGATCTTGTCTATGCGTCCCCCGCGCCGGCGCAGAGAGGCCCCACGACCGTTCCTGCAAGTGTGAAGAAGGTATCCCGCACCCTCCATCCTAGAGAAGGCCCGGGGCTGTGCCTCGAGCTCTCAGGTTGTCCGGAGGGTAGGGAGGAGGTCCTGGCGGATCTTGTGGCCACGTTGGTGGTACGGGCCTTCGAGTTCTCCCAGGAGGTCCGTTTCTTTACCTATGAGCTCAGTGAGCGGTACGAGGAGATCAACCTCCTCTATTCCATCAGTGAGACCCTCGGGTCCCTTCTCCGCCTGGATGAAGCGGCTCGGGTGATTCTTGGGGAGGTGTGCGATGTGCTGGGGGCGGTGAGGGGGTCCCTCTGGGTTTTCGAGGCCGAGGGCGACCTCCTCCAACTGGTGGCGGCTGTGGGTGAGGAGGGGGTGAGTGGGCCCCTGTCGGTGTCAGATCCCACGTCAGTGATCGCAAAAGTATTCAGGGAAGGGCGCCCGATCATCGTGGGGCGGGCCGGTTCGTTCGGGGAAGGCCATCTCCCTACCATGGATGCCACCGAGTCCCTTCTTTCCGTTCCCATTCGATATACCCCTCCAGCCGGAGAACCTCGGACGGTAGGTGTCATCAACCTCATCGGGCGGCGGCCAGGGGGGCGCTTCACGGCAAGCGATCAAAAACTTCTGGCCGCCATTGCGAGTCAGGTGGGATCGGCCCTCGAGAACCACAGGCTGGTCCGGGAAAGCCTGGCCCAGGAACGCCTGACCAAAGAAATGGAACTGGCCCACAATCTTCAGATGAAGCTCCTTCCCGTGGCGGAGCAATTCGTCGGGGCAGAGGTGGCTGCGAGGGTCCAACCCGCCGAGCAGGTGGGCGGGGATTTCTTCCACCTGCTCCACTTGCCGAAGGGCTGCATCGGAGTGATGATCGGTGACGTCTCCACCCATGGATTCCCTGCGGCCCTCATCATGGCCCTCTCTATGAGCGCAGCTTCCATCTACGCCCTCGAAAAGGGACGACCCTCCGGGGTTCTTCGGAAATTGGACGACGCCCTCCGGGACGAATTGGAGACAACGGAAATGTACCTTTCCCTCTTCTACGGGATTCTGGACCCGAAGAAGGGGACCCTGACCTACGCAAACGCAGGGCACCCCCATGCCTTCGCCATTCACGAGGACGGCACCGCCGAACGCCTCGATGCCACCGATCCCCCCGTCGGGATCGCAGGGCCGGCCTCGTATGGAGAGAGAACGGTTCCCTGGAAGGCCGGACACGACCTCCTTCTCCTCTTCACCGACGGCCTCTCCGACACACTGGCGTCCAAGGCGCCGGGCAGCGGGGAGGCGGCGGTCCTGGAGGCGGCCATTGCGGGTCGCCACGGGGACCCCGGAGAGCTGGTGGACGAGCTGTTCCGAAGGGCTGCCGAGGCCAATCCTACCTTTCCCGCCGACGACATCACCGCCCTCGTCATGAGGGTGTAAAGGGAAGACCCACCCTACCGTGCATCATCGGCCCAAGAAATCCCTCGGACAGAATTTCCTAGTCGACGGGAACCTCCAACGGAAGATCGTGGGGGCTCTCGACCTGGGGGCCGGAGATGAGGTGTTGGAGATCGGGCCAGGGAAGGGAGCCCTGACTCAGCATTTGGCAGGGAAGTGCCGGTCCCTGATCCTGGTGGAGTTGGACCGGGATCTGGCCGACGCTCTGAAGGTCCGGTACGAGGGTATGGAGGGGGTTCGGGTCATCAGCGGGGATATCCTGGAATACCCCCCCAAGGCGCTCACCCCCCTGGTCGGCGAGCTGAAAGTCGTGGGGAACATCCCCTACAACATCACGACTCCTATCCTGTTTCATCTCCTGACCCCTCCCCGGCCGAAGGAGATCCTTCTTATGGTCCAGAAGGAGGTTGGGGAGAGGATACTGGCGGATCCCGGAACGTCTGCCTTCGGCGCCCTCACGGTGGGGGTACGCTCCGTCGCCGGTGCCGCGCGGGTTTTGAAGGTTCCTGCATCGGCTTTCAGGCCCGTTCCGGCCGTGGATTCGGTGGTCATTCGGGTCAGCCCCCATCGACCCGAGCCCCTCACGGCCGATGAGGAGGAATCCCTCCGCTCCCTCACCCGCATGGCTTTCCAGCAGCGGAGAAAACAGTTCCAGTCCATTCTTCGGAACCGGCCCGGGCTGAAGCTCTCCCATGAACAGGTCAGGGCGCTGGAGAACACGACGGGCTTCGACCTTCGGCAGCGGCCAGAGACCTTCTCCCCCGAGGAATTCATCCTCCTTTCCAGGGCTCTCCGCGCTGTCTCCTGACCGGGAAAGAGTTGTGGGACCTATTCCGTTGCCGGGGCTGGGGTGGGCCCCTAGGTTGGTGCATCCAAGTCCCTCCAGGGACCAACCCCTTCAGTCCGGGCTCCCGTCCCGGCCCCTCCTTCATCTGCAAAGAAAGCTCGGACAGGCTCTCAAAGGTGAAAGACGAACCCTCCCTGGTCAGGCGGGCAGTGACCCTTCTTCAACGGGGTGAGGTCCACACACTGGAGCTCGCCCGGGAAGTCCTGGGTCTCACCGGCAACGCAGGAGCGGCCTCCGCGGCTGTTTTTTCCTTATTCGGAGCGGACCCCCGATTTCAGGTGGACGGACGAGGGTGCTGGTCCCTGGTCGGACCCGCACCGATCCCGGAAGAAGAGTTGGACTCCCTCAGATTCGCGGTCGTGGACGTGGAAACCACGGGCGGCTCTCCTGCCCGGGGTCACCGGATCACGGAGATCGCGGTAGTGGAGATCAGCAACGGTCTCATCTCCGAAGACTTTCAAACGCTGGTGAATCCGGGACGAAAAATTCCTCCTCGAATCTCCGAGTTTACAGGCATCACCGATGAGATGGTTCGGGACGCACCCTTTTTCGAAGAGGTGGCGGACGATCTTTATGGGTGGCTGGAGGGCCGTGTTTTCGTAGCCCACAACGTCTCTTTTGATTGGCGGTTCGTCAGCGCCCAGCTGGGGGATTCCATCGGTTTTGTCCCGCAAGAGCCCAGGCTCTGCACGGTTCAGCTGGCCCGTCGCTTGGCTCCGGAGTTGAAGCGGAGAAACCTTGATGCGTTGGCCACCCATTTTGGAATCCCCATCCACGCCCGCCACCGGGCTTATGGTGACGCCCTTGCCACGGCCCGGGTCCTCCTGAGGCTCCTTGACGAGGCCCGGGCCCTTGGGATACGGGACCTCACCTCCCTTCAGCTACTCCTTCATCGAAAGAAACGTTCGTGAACATCCAGACGGGTTTGAGAGCCGAGGATCTACCGCTGACCCGAACCCTTACCCTTGGAGGAATGCGGGTTCACGCGCTGGAGGCAGGGATCCAGTGGTTGGACGGAGGTGCAATGTTCGGGGTGGTGCCCAGGCCTCTTTGGGAGGAGCGGATCCCTCCGGATGACCGACATCGGATTCCCCTGGCCCTCCGGTGCCTGTTGGTGGAAACCCCCAATGCTCTTGTCCTGGTGGACTCGGGGATCGGAAACAAGGAATCCGAGAGGTTCAGGGAAATCTACGGGGTCGATAACGCCGGGGACCCCACCCGCCTCGAGGATGGCATCCGCTCCTTGGGCTTCGGATTGGAGGAAGTGGAGCTGGTGGTGAGCACTCACCTGCATTTCGACCACGCCGGTGGGGGGGTTCTCCTCCGGCCCGACGGCACCCTGGGTCCGACCTTCCCCCAGGCACGGTTCGTAATCCAGAAGGGGGAGCTTGAGTTTGCCGCATCGGCAAATGAGCGAGTCAGGGCGTCTTATATGGCCAAAAATTTCGCACCCCTCGTGGAGGCGGGTGTGGTGGATCTGGTGGACGGACCCACTCGACTGGTCGATGGGCTTCGGCTTCTTCCTACCCCCGGCCATACCCCCTTTCACCAGTCCATTGTTCTGGAAAGCCAAGGGGAGACCGCCGTATTCCTGGCGGACCTGTGCCCCACAGCTGCGCACCTCCCACTTCCCTGGATCATGGGATACGACCTGGAGCCCCTCGTGACGCTGGAGACCAAGAGAGCCCTCTGGGAAGAAGCCAGGGAGGAAGGGTGGATTCTCATCTTCCAGCACGACGCCACCGTGCCCTGGGGGCGAATGGATCCATCGGAAGTAAAGCCCATCCTTGTCCCTTTGGAGACCAGCGGGAACGACGGTTGAGATTGGACGTGCCTTCGGCGGCGATTGGGCGTATTTTAACGCCCTCTCAGGCTCCGGATCATATCCGGCTCTGGTGGACCCTAAAAGAAATGGAGATGAGGACCCATGGCGGATAAAGCAAAAACCCCCGTGATTCTTTCCGGCGTCAGGACGCCCATCGGCCGGTTCCTCGGCGGCCTCTCTCCGCTTCCGGCAACGGAGCTCGGCGCCCTCACTATTCGGGAGGCGGTGAGGAGGGCTGGGATCGATCCCGGGGCCGTCCAGGACGTGATCATGGGGAATGTGGTGGGGGCAGGGGGGGGGCAGGCCCCAGCCCGGCAGGCGGCCATTCGCGGTGGAATTCCTGCATCCGTTCCCGCCATGACGATCAACAAGGTCTGTGGTTCCGGCCTCAAGGCCGTCATGCTGGCGGCCCAGGCCATCAAGGCCGGGGATCTCCAGGTGGTGGTGGCGGGGGGCTTCGAGTCCATGTCCAACGTGCCTTTCTACCTCCGAAATCACCGTGGTGGTGTGAAGTTCGGGGACCAGACGCTGCAAGACGGCCTCATCTACGATGGTCTCTGGTGCTCCTTCGGGAACTGCCACATGGGTGGTCACGCCGAGTACACCGCGAACAAAGCCGGGATCAGCCGGGAAGAGGCCGACCAGTTCGCCTACCAATCCCATAGGAAGGCCGTGGCGGCCATAGAAGGAGGGAAGTTCCGGGAAGAGATCCTCCCGGTGGAGATCAAACACCGGAAGGGTGTCGATGTCGTGGACACCGACGAGAGCCCCCGGAAGGACACCGACATGGAGTCCTTGGGCCGACTCCGTCCGGCCTTCCCCAAGGACGCCCCCGAGGGGATCGAGACTCTTGTCGTGACGGCGGGGAACGCCCCGGGTCTCAACGATGGGGCGGCGTCGCTGGTGGTGGCCTCCCAGGCATTTGCTGAAGCCCACGGCCTCCCCATCCAAGCGTTCATCAAGGGCTACGCTGTAGGATCCACCGAGCCCCAGGATCTCTTCTTCGCGCCTATCGATGCGGTCCAAAAACTCATGGCCAAGGATGGAAAGACCATTGGGGATTATGGACTCTTCGAGTTCAATGAAGCCTTTGCCGTGCAGGCCATCGCCGACATCCGGGAGCTGGCCGTCGATCCGGAGCGGGTGAACGTACATGGCGGAGCCGTAGCTCTGGGCCACCCCATTGGGGCCTCGGGAGCCCGTGTTCTGGTCACCCTCCTCTCCGCCATGAAGGACAGAGGCGAGTCGTCCGGGGTCGCGGCCCTCTGCCTTGGCGGCGGGAATGCGGTGGCCTTGTCGGTGGAGATGGGCTGATTGGATCTTTTTCGAACGGACACGGGGAGGGTGCGATTGTGGTTGAGGATCTTCTTGTTCCTCACCCTGACCGCCGTAGGAACCTTTGCCGTCTCGTTCATGGTGCCGGGGGAGCTACCCTATGCCGCCCTCCCCCTCCTGGTAGGATGCCTCTTGGCGGGATGGGTCCTGTTGCGCCTGGATGGGCGGGGCCTCGGGGCCATGGGCTTTTACCTGGCTCCGGACGTATGGAAAGAGCTTTTTCTGGGATTGGGCTTGGGGGTGGCGGTTGCGGCGGCGGTGGTGCTGGCCATGGTGGTGTATGGCGCCCTCTGGTGGTCTCCGGATGCGGGGAGCGCCTTGGAATATGTCCGTGGAGGAGCGGCATCGCTGTGGCTCTTCAGCGTTCCGGCTGCGGCGGAAGAAGCGTTGATGAGGGGCTATCTGTTTCAGTCCCTGGCAGAAGCCTGGGGGGGTGTTTGGGCTCTCTGGGTCACCTCCTTCCTGTTTGGGATTCTCCACATCGGAAATCCGAACAGCTCATGGATCGGCTTGGCGAACATTCTGGTGGCCGGGTTGTTCCTCGGGGTCATCTACCTTAAGACGGAGAGTCTCTGGTGGGCGACAGGAGCACACCTGGGTTGGAACTGGGCTCATGGGTTTCTTTCCGATCTTCCGGTGAGTGGGTTGGAGTTGGTGGACACCCCCCTCCTGGAGCCCATGACCCGAGGACCCGATTGGCTGAGCGGGGGATCGTTCGGACCGGAGGGATCGATCCTGTCAACGCTCGTCCTCTTGGGCGCCACAGTGGTCCTATGGAAGACCACCTGGCTGCGGCTCGGAGATCGAGTGAGAGAACTCAGGCCCCTCTTCCTGACCGGGGAGGCTCAAAGCCGTTCCCCTGGGGACGGAGACGGGGCCTGGAGAAACGGTGACCTTGGGAGAGAAAAATGAGAATAGAGCGAATCACCGTAATCGGTGGTGGTACCATGGGAAACGGCATCGCCCACGTCTGCGCACAGGCCGGAGGTACCGTCACGCTTGTCGACACGGACCAGGACCTTCTGGAGAGGGCGCTGGGCGCCATCTTCAAGAACATGGACCGGCAGGTGAAGAAGGAGATCATCAGCGCCGGGGAAAAGGAAGAGGCTCTGGGCCGGATTACCACCGCCACCTCCCTGGAGGATGGTGTGTCCGAGGCTCAATTGGTGGTGGAAGCCGTGCCGGAGAAGCTGGACCTCAAGAAGAAGATCTTCACCACCATCGACGAAGAAGCTCCCGCCGACGCTATCCTGGCGACCAACACCTCCTCCATTTCCATAACGGAGATCGCCGCTTTCACGAAGCGGCCTGAGAAGGTCATCGGCATGCACTTCATGAACCCGGTGCCGATGATGAAGTTGGTCGAGGTCATTCGCGGCCTTGCCACTGACGACGAGACTACCCGGGCGGTCATGGAACTCTCACGGGAGTTGGGAAAGACCCCTGTCGAGGTCAAGGACTTCCCCGGATTCGTATCCAACCGGGTCCTCATGCCCATGATCAACGAGGCCGTGTTCGCCCTCATGGAGGGGGTGGCCGATGCGGATGCCATCGACACGGTCATGAAGCTCGGCATGGCCCATCCCATGGGACCCCTTGCCCTTGCCGACCTCATCGGCCTGGACACCTGCCTCAGCATTCTGGAGGTCCTCCATCGGGATATGGGTGACGACAGGTATCGTCCCTGCCCCCTGCTCCGGAAGTACGTGGCAGCGGGGTGGTTGGGAAGGAAGTCCGGCAGGGGTTTCTTTGCGTACGAGAAGTAGGGAAGGAACTTGTCCCTTTTTCTGAGGCGGTAGCGGTGACCCTGCGCCTGACCGAGGAGCAGCTTGAGATTCGGGCCCTAGCTCGGGAGTTCGCCCGTGGCGAGCTGCGGCCTCATGCTCCCGAGTGGGATGCCAAGCGGCGGTTGGACCCCGAGGTCTATTCGAAGTTGGGTGAGTTGGGCTTCATGGGGATGCGAATTCCGGAATCCCATGGGGGACTCGGGTTCGATCTGGCCACCTATCTCCTGGTGTTGGAGGAGTTGGCATGGGGAGACGCCAGCGTCGCGTTGGGGGTGGCCATCCATTCGGGGCCCGTCACCTTCCTTATCCAACGGTACGGGACCGAGCAACAAAGGGAGCTGTATCTTCCCAGACTGGCTTCGGGCGAGTTTCTGGGAGCCTTTGCTCTCTCCGAAGCGGGAGCGGGTAGCGATGCCCAGGCCCTCAGCACGGCCTGGCGTTGGGAGGGGCCCCACCGTGTTTTGACAGGTAGGAAGAAGTGGGTCACCAATGGTGGGATGGGGGGCCTTATCGTCCTGTTCGCTCGGGAGGCGGATGGGGGGAGATCAGTGCTTTCCTCCTGGACAGGGACCTCCATGGATATCAGGTGGGGAAGCGAGAGGTGACCATGGGGTTGGCCGCCTCCGAAACGGTGGAACTCCACCTGGACCAGCTTCGGGTGGACGACGGGGCCCTCCTCGGGGTCGAGGGGGAAGGGTTTGGTTATGCCATGGAGGCTCTTGAAATAGGGCGCTTGGGCATCGCAGCCCAGGCCACAGGTATCGCCCGTGCCGCCATGGAGCACGCCCGTGACTATGCGAAGGACCGGGTTCAATTCGGCCAACCTCTTTCCAATTTCCAGGCCACCCGGTTCAAACTGGCGGAGATGGCCACCCGCATCACCGGCGCCCGGGCGCTGACCCTCTCCGCTGCCGAAGTGCTGGAAGGAGCGACCGATCCCGAGGCCTACTCCGCTGGCGTCATGGCGGCCATGGCCAAGCTCACCGCGTCCGAGGCGGCGGTCTGGACCACGGATGAAGCTGTACAGATCTTTGGAGGCTACGGATACATGCGGGACTATCCGGTGGAGCGCCTCTTGAGGGACGCGAAGGGGACGGAGATTTACGAAGGGACGGAGATTTACGAAGGGACCAATGAAATCATGAGGCTCGTCATTGCCCGGGAAGCCACCGGGCGAGAAGGGGCCTGAAGGTTTACCCGGAAATCCAAACCACTCTCAGGACCATAAGGAAGGTCACATGGAGATTTTTGAAAGAATGAGCCAGAGAGAACACGAACAGGTCGTGTTCTGGAGCGAGCCACGCGTCGGATACAAAGGGATCATCGCCATCCACAACACCACTCTGGGCCCGGCCTTGGCCGGC
>JBDRDQ010000530.1:0-10012 GCA_043820695.1 Gemmatimonadota bacterium
CCCGGCCGAATCCACCCTCGCCGATCAGGTCAACGACCTCGTACTTCCCGAAAACGGTCGGGTACATGGCATCCCCTCTTCGTCTTCGCCGTCTGGCGGAAGTCTGGGCCCGGAATCAACCCCGAGATGGCGCCCCTTTGATTCAAAGTGTGGCGGGCGGGGGGTGAAACGCCACCCCCTCCCTCCTTGCCCCAGACTCACCTTCCACCCTACCGTTCGGTATGGATCTCTCATTCCCCCTGAAACAGGAGATCCGCACCTCATGAGTCAGGAGACCCGCCTCGATGAACGTCAGCAAATACATGACCCAGAAGTTGATCACCGCCACCCCCGAAATGTCGGTGAAGCAGGCTTTCCTCGTCATGCGGACCCACAGGGTTCGTCACATACCCGTCGTCGAGGATGAGAAGCTGGTGGGAATCATCAGTGATAGGGACTTGCGGCAGCCACGGTGGGCCGAACAGGTGGACGATTGGACATCATACTACCAGATCAACGACTCCCACACCGTCGCCGACATCATGACCCGCACCCCGGAGACGGTTCGGACCTCCGACGACGTCCTGAAGGCGGTGAAAATCTTCCGGGAGCGGCGCTACGGGGCCCTTCCTGTGTTGAATAAGGACGGTGACCTGGTCGGCATCCTCTCGGCCCAGGATCTCCTTGGAGCGTTGGAGGAGTTCCTGTCCTGATCCACGGCAACTGATCAAAGACGGCCCCGGCGGGAAAACCCGCCGGGGCCGTTTCATTTTCTCCCCTCAGGCCGCGAAGGCCGTCGGGAAAAGACCTACATCCCCACCTTGTTCTTGTACCAGTCGGTGGTGTGGGATTTCGGCCGCGTGATGGGCTCCCACCATGCCCGGCTCAGAATGAGCTGGGAAAGGAGACCCATGGCACGGGAGACGCTGAAGAACACGGTGTAGAACTCCATCTCCGTGATACCATAGTGGTACAGGAGGGCGCCGGACCCGGCATCCACGTTGGGATACGGGTTGGCAGCCTTGCCATGCTCGATGAGGACGTCCGGAATCACCTTGAAGGCCGTGGACACGGTCTTGAAAACCGGATCCTCTGGGAAGTGAGCCTCGCCGAAGGCGTGGAAGGCCGTGAAGCGGGGGTCCGTTGCTCTGAGCACCGCGTGACCGTAGCCCGGAACCACACGGCCGCTGTTCAGAACCTCCCAAGCATACTCCTTCATCTGCTCTTCAGTGGGGGCGCCGCTGTACTTATCCACGATTCCCTGGATGAATTTCAGGCACTCCTGGTTGGCGAGCCCGTGAAGTGGCCCGGCCAGGCCGCAAAGGCCGGCTGCCGTTGCGTAATACGGATCCGAGAGCGCAGAGCCGACGACGTGGGCCGTGAAGGCGGAGACATTCCCACCCTCGTGGTCGCAGTGTAGCACCATGTACAGCCGCATGAGGTCGTAGAAGTCCGGATCGTCGTTCCCCAGCATGTGGGCGAAGTTGGCTCCGAAATTCAGCTTCGGATCGGGAGCGATAAGGTCGCCCTTGTTGTATTTGATCCGGTACACCGCGGCCGCTAGAGCCGGGAGCTTGGCCAGGAGCTGGAGGCTGTCCTCCAGTGCGGCTTCCCACATCAGGTCCCGGGTCATCCCCTCGTCGTACCTCTTCCTGAAGTAGGAGATGTCTTCCAGGGCGGTGATGGCCGTGATGAACATGGCCATGGGGTGGGCCGTCTTCGGGAGGGCCCGAAGGACGTCCTCTACGAATGAGGGGATGGCGGCCCGTTGCTGGAACTCGGCCTTCAGATCCTCCACCTCGTCAGGTGCCGGGAGGGATCCGGTGCAGAGGAGGTAGAAGATCTCCTCGGCAAAGCGATCCGTGAGCTTGGCCAGGGGGATGCCCCGGATGATGAGGCCGTCGATTGGGTCGACCATGGAGGTGTCGCACACCAGCCCTTTGACACCCCGCATGCCACCATAGACCTGCTTGATGGTGACCTCGGATACGACGTGGTCCCCGTGATTCTTCACGAGATCCTTGATCTCGGCCTGCATCACAGGAACGATTGCTCCGAGTGTTTCTTTAAAGCTTGCCATTGAGTGTCCTCCAGATATTTGAATCGTTCGGCTTGGCCAGAAAAGAGAGCTTCGAATCTGGTGGGGTGGGCATCCCGATTACGCCCAGGAAATCGGATCTCCAAAGAGGGTCACGACCTTGTTTCATACAACTGGAGGTCAACTTAGCTAGGGGAACCCAGCCTCGCCATGCCTTGAGTGAAAAAAATCACTCGCCCGGTCTCCCCCGGCGAAACCACGGGTCCCCCTCGGCCGATGGGGGGGGACGCAGCTCTTACCTCTCCCAGACGTTGTTGGACCGGTCCATGTCGGGGAAACCCCGGTCCGGATCGATCTCCACTCGGGTGACCTCACCCGCGGAGCCCGGGACCCGGATCTGGGCCGAGGCCTCCCCAGCTAGCCAGTGGGAGACAGAGATTTCCCGGTCGATGACCCCACCCAGGGTGGTTGCAATCCTAACCCGCGAGGGCATGGGCGCGAATCCATGATCCGAGATGATAATGACCGTTTCGTCTCCCTCCCGAGTCACCGAGTCCACCCCCTGGTCCAGCGTCCACGTCTCGTAGTACCAGGAGCTCCAGAACCAATCCAGGTCCTGACCGGACACCCGTTCGAAGGTGTTGAAGAAATCCCAGGGCGCGGGGTGTTTGAAGGACCACTCCCGGATGAAGGTCTGGTAGCCCCGCAGGAAGACCTCCTCGCCGAGGAGGTTTCTGAGGGTGACCAGGAGGGAGGCGGGTTTCTGGTAGGAGGCGGTACCGCCGGCCGGGCCGGGCTCATAGTAGTCATGGTGCCGCATCATGCTCTGCTCGAGCTCTAGGCGGGCGACCTGGAGGTAGGCCTCCATGTCGGCGGAATCCTGGTCTTCAAGATCCGGCCAGTAGTCGGGCTCGGTCTGGTTTTCCAAGAAGCTCGTGGAGCCCTCATCCATCCAGGCGTGACGTTTCTCATTGGATCCGACGATCATGGGAACCCACATGTGGGCCAGCTCATGAGCCGTGACGGAATAGAGGTCGAATGCCCCTCCCCGATCCTCATAACTCCCCATGAGGGTGAACATGGGAAATTCCATTCCGCCGCCGATGATGTCGGCGCCTTCGACTGACGTCATGTGAGGCCAGGGGTAGGAAAACCCGGTGAAGCGGGACTCATACTCGATGGAATGCTTGGCGTAGAGGGCCTGGTCGGACCAGAGAGGGGCACGGTAATCGCGCCAGAAGGTGTGAATGGCCACCCGATCATCCTGTCCGTCCCCGTCCCGGTCCGGCACCAGGGAACTGGTTCCTGTCCAGAGCTGGACGTTGGACGTCGTCCAGGTGAAATCCCGGACGTTCTCCGCCGCGAATCGGTACGTCAGAGCCCCGGTCTCGGACAGCTCCGTAACAAGGGCCGAGTTACGGTCCTCCCGGGTGGCGATCCGGATCATGGTATCGGCCTGGAGGGCAACGGCCATCCGGCTCCGGGTCTGGGCCGTATAGACCTGCTCCGGGTTCTGCAAATCCCCGGTGGCCATGAGGGTCCATCCGTTAGGGACCGTGAGGCTCACACGATAGTCACCGTAGCCTTCATAAAATTCTGCACCCTGGTAGGGCTCTGCATCCCACCCCCGCAGGTCGTCAAAAACTGCGATCTTCGGGAACCAGTAGGCCAGGAAGTACATCTCCCGGTCACTGTGGCCCATACGGCCGGCCCCGTTTTGCGGAACCAGGAAGCTCCACTCGATCTCCAGATCCACCGTCTCCCCCGCCCTCACCGGAGCGGGAAGCCGGACCATCATCACGCCCCCGTCTTCCGCGTACCCAGGACTACGGGAACCCTGGGCAGGAAGGAGTTCTTTGCCCCGGGCCTTTACCCTCTCCAGGCGGATCCCCCCAGTGACTTCAACCGCCCGGTTCCGGGCCACCCCCTCGGCATGGATGTTCTGATGCAGGAAGAGGGCGATCGAGGGAAGATCCACCGGAGACCGGTTGTGAAAGCGGATGGTCTCGGTCCCGGAAAGAAGGCCAGACACGGGATCCAGGCGGGCGTCGATGTCGTAGCCGGTGTAGACCTGCCAATAGTTGGGGCCGGGGCTACCATCGGGGCTCCTGGTGCCCCGCTCGAGGGCTGCCCGGAAGAAGGGCGGAGGCACGACGGGTCCGGGGATGGGGCGCTGAGGGGTGACGGTCTCTTGGGCCTGGGCGGGAACGTCGAGAGTTGCCGCCGCCAGGAGGAGGAGAGCCGTGAGAACGATGGATACGGAGAGAAGCCGAACCGTTTTCATGGGACCTTCCAGCGGTATTGAGTAGATGCGGAGATGTGGGTCTTCACGGGGGAGTACTACCCCCATAGAAAAAAGAAGGTGTCAAAGGTCCGGGTTAGGCTTCGCGACCCCTGACCCTCAAACCTCCCTGAGTTCCTCGACCAACCGGTCCAGCTCTTCTTCGGTGTTGAAATAATGGACGGACGCCCGGACCATGGACTCCAGCCCTCTGGACTCCATGTCGATGCGGGTGGAGGAGCGGGAGGTGACGCTCACGTTGATCTGCTTCTGGCGAAGGTGGTCCTTCAGGGCGGTGGCGGTGGCCCCGGCATGCGTGAAGGTCACGATTCCACATCGGTCCTGGCCCAGATCCCGAACGGTCACGCCGGGGACCTCGTCCAGTGAGGCCCGGAGTCGGTCCGCCAGCCCGATCACGCGGGATTGGATGCTCTCAATTCCCCAATCCAGGGCATAGTCCACGGCGACACCCAGGCCGATCCCACCGGCAATGTAGGATTCCCAGTTCTCGAACCGGCGGGCTGTGGGATCGATTTCATACTCGTCCAGCTTCGTCCAGGTGGCGGCGTGGAGGTCGAGGAACGGCGGCTCCAAGTGGGGGATCATTTCCCTTCTGACGTACAGGAACCCCGTCCCCCTGGGCCCACGCAGGAATTTCCGTCCCGTCACCGAGAGCATGTCGCAACCGATCTTCTCGACATCCAACGGCCACTGTCCAGCCGACTGACATGCGTCCAGGAGATAGGGGACGCCTGCCTCCCGGGTGAGAGCGCCGATTTCTTCGGCTGGATTCACCAGCCCACCGTTGGTAGGGACATGAGTGATCCCCACCAACGCCACTCCCCCCCTTCGCAGTTCATTCCGAAGTGAGTCCAGGGAAAGTTGGCCATGCTCGTCATCGGGGATCACCTCGATAACCGCCCCGGTTCGCTTCGCCACCTGAAGGTAGGCGATGTAGTTGCTGCCGTACTCTGCCGAGCAGGTGAGGATCCGGTCACCAGGCTTGAAGGACATGGAGTAGAAGGCCATGTCCCATCCCCGGGTCGCGTTCTCCACCAGAGCTATTTCCTCGGTTGAGCAGTTCAGAAGTCGGGAAATCGCCGCGTAGGTGTTGTTCCTCAGAGACCGGGCGGCGTCGGCCGCCTCATACCCCCCGATCTCCCCCTCCAGCTTCAGGTGCCCGACCACCGCATCCAAGACGGGCTGGGGTGGAAGAGAGGAGCCTGCATTGTTGAAGTGCGTCACCCGGCTGCAACCAGGGGTTTCCCGACGGGCCCTGTCCACGTCGAACTCACCGGCCTGCCTCCTCAAGACGCGGTCCGGGGGTGAGCCTCCTGTCCTCACCTCCGAAGAAGCTGAGCCCGACTCCCTCCCACTCAGGTCGTTTGATCCAAGCCCCGTCAGCATTCCTGCTCCAATCACTCCCACGGTACGATTGAACGCACGCCTGTCCATGCTCAGCTCTCCTTACCGGCCGCCACGATCGCACAGATCGCTTGGAGACGGGCCTCCTCCTTGGAGCCCGGAGTCACCACCACCGGCGTATTCCCCGCGATCACCCCCGGAGTTCGTTCCGGTCGATGTTCCGAAAATCCCCGGACGCGGAGGGTCATGAAGGTCCTCTCTCTACAGTCATATTGGACATCCGCCTCCATGTACCAGCGGTCACTGTTCTTGTCGAGGAAACGCTCTCGAACCTCCCAGGTAAACTCGGAGGACTTCAAGGGAGATTGCGTGTCGAAAAAGTACTCTGTGGTCTCGCTTTCCGTGAGGAGAACCCACCGATGGGCGCAACCACTCAGGGAGAGGAGGATGCTCAGGGTCAGAAAGGGGACGACTTTCATTAGACCTCCCCAGACGAGGGTCTCTTTGGGGTTTCGACAATAACCTACTAGATCGGTCCCGATCCGCCATACATCGGGAGAGGAAGACCGTCCCTCCAGGACATAAAGACGGCCCCGGATCTACGCCAGGGCCGCTCGGGTGAGAGTCTGTGGGAGTGTAAGTGCCGGGGGCGGGACTGAGCTGCGGGGCCCATGGCCCCTCGCTCGGCTCGCGTGTCAGTCGGGAGGTCCTACCGAGCTTCTCGGCCGCTCGGCTCGAACCCCCAGGGGAGTTATCCCAGAGGTTTTTGAGTTCGATTCAGGGCGCGGACTGACAGGTACAGAAAGACACAACAAAGCACAAAATCAGGGAAAATGGCTCCTCAGAAAGGGGCCGTTTTCTCATGAGTGTCTTTTTGTGCATATGGTTACGGCACAATTACGGCACAGTCGCTGAGGATGAAAGACCGGGAGTTGGTCGGGTTTTTCGACGGGGTCGCCTCAAGGCTCGGTCCCACTCCGCACCATCCCGATACTCCTCCGCCAGGGGTTGGAAGCGGGGGCGGTCGTGGAGGGGGTGGCCCGTCAGCGGTCGGGCGGAAGGCGCTCCAGTGCCCGGCGTGCGTCCTCGACCCAGGGTTGGAGCTCGGGATCGGCGTCCTCCCAGGCCTCGATGAAGAACGCGTACTCCTTGGCAGCCTTCCCGTACTCTCCCATCCCCTCGTAGGCCCGGGCCAGATGGTAGTGCCGGTGGGAGTAAGTGTCGTCCCACCCGGCAAGGTAGGGCACTGCCTCCTCCCAGCGCTCCAGTTCCATGAGGGCGTAGGCCAGGACCGTACCTACCAACGGGCTGGCCCGATAGCGCCTGACCTCCTCGAGCTTCTCGATAGCGGCTTCCGGATCGCCCCTTCGCAACAGCCCGTAGGCCTCCACAGCCAGGGCGTTGGCTTTCCAGGGCCAGCCTGAACCACCAGCCTCGACTTCCCGGCGCCAACCGTCCCAATAAACTTCGACCGCCCTGGCATGGTCGGCCCAGCGCCCCTGAGCCGCGGCAAGAAACGCCGCACAATGTGAGGAACTGGACGCAAGATACGGGTTGCTCGTACTGTCCATCTGGCTCAATTCGGCCGCCGCTTCTTCCAGCCGGTCCACAGGCACCGGAAACCCATGAATGTGGGCAAGGACGGGCTGGCAAACGCGGTCGTAGGTGGTGGCCTGCGGACGATCGAGGTACTCGAGGGCCTTCCCGAGGTAGCCGCGGCCCATGGCCGCGCCATGAAACAGGGTTCCTGTTCTCCGTGACAGCGCTAATCCACGCCTCTCCTGTGCCAGGTACACCGCTTCGACCTGGGGCCAGAAGCGCGGATGAGTGAGAAGGGGACTCACTGGCAGGTAACGGAGCAGCTGGAGATCCACCGTGTCTAGGCTCGCGAGCGCCCGATCGCGGTGCTCTTGATCGCCGAAGGCGAGGTCGAACCCGAGCTCGAGACGGCGAGTGTGGAGCGCATCGGCACTTGCGAGCCGCTTGTAGTCTTCAAAGAGAAGGGCCGCCTGGGCGCTGTCCGGATCGATTGCAAAGGCCAGGTCGATAGTGTGCGAACGATACGGTGCGAACTCGGGATCGAGCTCCACCGCCCGCGTGAAGCATCGCTGGGCGTCCTCCACACTCACCGGGATCCAGCCCCTCCCGTGGAGGTACAGGTCGCCCAAGACGAACCAGGCCTCGGCGTAGTCGGGGTAAGTGCGCACAAGTTGTAGAAGCAGCTCTTCCGCCTCCTGGAGAGCCCCCTGCTGCCACGCGTGGACCGCCCGCACGAGAGCCGCCTCGCGAGCCGGCAATCTGTGAGCCCAGCGCATGGCCTGCTCGAAGGCTTCGTGAGTTCGGGCAGCGATGTCCCCCTCTGACCAGCCGTAGGCATTGCCCAGCCCGTAGAAGGCGAGTGCGAAGGCCGAGTCGGCGGCTACGGCCCGCTCGTACGCCGAGCTGGCGGCCACGAAGTCGCCGCGGCGAAAGAGCGCTTCGGCCTCCAACCATGCCGTGAGCGCCGGGATCGAGGCCGTCGTTACACTCGCCAGATCGATGGGCGGTAACTCGCTCGCCTCCTGCCCGAGCACGACTACGAGCGCCTGGACGGCCAAACGGTCCACCAGCGCCAGGACGCCCTCGGGCGAGCCCTGGACCTGGACCGCGCCCATCCGGGCTCCGCCCTCGGTTTCGTAGATGTCAGCCGATAACCGCACCTGTGGGCCGATCGCCACAGCCGAGCCGAGGAGCGCGTAGCGGGCCCCGGTGGCCTGCGCGACTTCTAAGGCCGTTTCGCGGTCCGCTTCGCCGCCCTCTGGTACCTGTTCGTTCCAGCGGGCCAGTACCGTGCGACTGTCGATGGTCCGCAGCCCACCAACGCCGTTCATGTCGGTGGAGAGCAAGCTTACCATCCCCTCGCGCCAAAGATCGAGGCCCTCGCCTTGGACGCTGAAGGGCAACACGGCGATTCCCGGTAGGGCGTGTTTGTCAGCCGGTCGGGGACCGTACGGCCAGATGGCGACAAACGTGACCGTGCCCACCACGGCCAGGAGCGTCACCCACAGGCGGCCACGTACTTTGAAGCGCGTCCTCACCGACACCGGCGCCGCTCCTCGAACCTCCGGAAGCGCCGTGGCAGGGACTCCCTGGACCACTGGGAGCCCGACCTCTCCGCGGGCCGGTAGCCGCTCGTGCCTCAGTTGTTCAGCGTCGGTAGGATCGGAAAGCCCAGGAGCAAAGGGTGTCCTTCCGTGCGGAGACGAGCCCGGAAACGTTGATTTCCGGATCCTCTCGACCAGGGCTTGAGTCTCGGCGGAGGGCTGCAACTCCAGGGCATTCCAGAGCTCCTGTTCGAACCGTTCACTGAACCGAACCGCTGCAGCCCGGTCTCCCGCTTCCGCCAGCGCTCCGATGAACCGGCGGGCCTCGCTCTCGTCCGTGCAGACGTGGGAAAGGGCCCGTTGGCCCATTCGCTCCCCGTCGATGATCCGGCCCGCCGAGAGGTTGTGGTGGGCCAACCTCCAGGCGGCGCTAGCCGCCAGCTCCCGGAAGCGTCCCCGCTCTCCGTCAACCCATCGCTCGAAATCCGGGCACGCCGACAAGAAGAAGCCCACCAGAAAGTCCCCGCGGTAAATCTCCAGGGCGCCTTCCCTGTCCTCTTCGTCCATGGCCTCCTGAAAGCTGATCGCATCGCAGCTGAATTGTCCCCAGTCCAGTCCGATCTCCTCATCGCCACGGTTGAGGACCAGGTCCTCTCCCAGCGACCGCCTCAGGTGGTGAACGGCCTTTCTGAGGGACGCCCGGGCGTGCTCCTGATCCCCATCGGGCCAGAAGAGGCCCGCGATCGTGTCCCGGCGGTGAAAACCACGGGGAGAGGCGACGGCAAGATACGCGAGGATTGCCGTGCGTTTCGGTTGGGTAAGAACGGAGAGAATCTCTTCCCCGTCTGTCCCCCGAAGGCCCAGGGATCCAAGGACTTGGAGCTCGATCATGGACGGTAGACCATGCCCGGTCTGGAATGTTGAATATCTGCAAGCTACTCGGGTCCCCACCGATCCGGCAACGGTTTTCAAAGGGCGACAGGGGGCTTCTCGATGAGCCTCCTGGAACTTTGGCCGAGCGTTCCCCCACCGGAACGGCTACCTCACGGTGGCGGAACGGGCGTGGGTGAGTGTTGCCATCGCGTGCCGAGAGACGGTGCTCGATCGATGCGTCCGCGCCAACGCGGCACAGCGATTCGCCAAAGGAGGTGTGCCATGCGAACTCGAATTCTTGCCCTGGCAACCCTGCTCGCTCTCCCCTTCGCTGCTTATCTCCCCGTTCGTCTGCGCCTCTCCGCCGTCGCCCTTTTGTCTTTTCCCTTCTTG
>JBDRDQ010000531.1:0-2065 GCA_043820695.1 Gemmatimonadota bacterium
CCGGGGGTACGAGTCCGAGGCCTGGGGTCGCGAGATCGTTAAGGGACCCTAACAACCTCCTGCGTAACTATCCTGACCGTGCACGCACCGTGCACGCACGCTAAGCGGAAGTTACCTCCTGCGGGATCTATAGTTTCGCCGCGCCATTACTGGGTTTGTGATGGTCCAGGCAGGTACGGTGTACTGGCTACATCCGGTACGAGACGCCGAGCAACCGAAAGGCCTTCTCCTGAAGCGGAGTGGGTCGGGTGTACTTGTCGAACGTGGCCTCGGCTCCTTGTACCTTCATCTCATTCTTCGCCAAGGTCTGGAGACCCTTCATCAGGGTGTTGAAGCTTCGGGCCGGCTCCCCTTTCTCGGTCCTCTGGCTTCGCACCTTCCGCTCCCCGGCCACCGAGCGCCGGGCCGGTGCCACCATCGAGTCACGGCGGGCCTCGGCCCCGTCGGGGTCATGGTCGGTGAGCAGGAGCGGAGCCAGAGCCTTCTCCATGTGCCAGCGTACGTAGCGGGCCAGCATGCACAGGAAGACGTGGGCCCGGACCCGCTCCTCCAGGCGGTGGCGGATGGGCTCCACCTCCAGGGCGAACCGCTTCATCACCCGGAACGATTTCTCGACCTCGGAAAGATCCTTGTAGGCCCGGACCACGTCCTGCGCTCCGAGTTCGGCTTCAGGGACGTTGGTCCGGATCACGTAGATCCCGTCCAGCGCCGCCTCCGCCCGGATGGCGTCCTCCTTCCGCTCGAACCGGAAGGTTTCGTCGGTGATCTCGTAGCGGAAGTGTTTGGCCACCTTCGAGGCCCCCAGGACCTTGCCCACCGCCACCCCGATGGCATCCTCGCCCCGCAGGGGCCGGCGCTGTCTCTCGACCCTTACCCGGACCTTGGCAAGCTTCTCTTCGGTGGCCTGAAGAAGCTCCTCCCGCTTGCGAGCCCGATCATCGGCCAGCAACGGGTTCCGGCAGGCCACCAGCCGTTCGCCGGGAAAGTCCGGGGAGTAGATCTCGGCTAGGTCCTGCTCATCGAAGAGGGAGAGCTGCAAGGGCCCGTCGTCCTTCATCAAGCTCCGGATGGTGGGCGCCCTGAGCGCCGTGATCCAGCCCACCCTCCGGGGCCGGAGTTCTTTTTCGATGCGGGCATCGGTGAGCATCCCCCGGTCCCCCACCATCGTCACCTTCTCCAGCCCGAAGCGCTCCTGCAGACGGTCCAGCGCCGACCCCACGGTCCCTGGGTCACCCGTATTGCCGGGGAAGACCTCCACGGCCACCGGCACCCCCTGCGGCGTGGCCAACAGTCCGAAGACCACCTGCTTCTGGCTCTTGCCTCCCCGCTTGGGCCGGCCAAAGGCCGCCAACTCGCAGGTGTGGCTCTCAAACGCTACCGGCGTCACGTCCCACAGCACCCGTCCCCCCTCGACCAGGTGTCGGGCCGCTAGCTTCTTCTCGATCCGCGCCTGGCCCCCGTACAGCCAGTCCAGCGCTTCATAGAGATCATCCGCATCGGCCCGACCCACATCCAGCACCTCACCGAGGGAACCGGAGAGCGTTTCGTCATCCAGCTTCTGAGCCGTAGCCAGCTTGGAGGAAGGATCCAGGATCCGGGCCGCGATCATGGCCAGCACGAGCTGGCGCTTGGGATGTTTACGGGTGGAGAGGAGCTCGGGGATCCCCAGCTTGACGAGGGTACCCACCACGGCGGCTACGTGGCCGTGGGGCCGGCTCCTGACGATCTCGAACGCCTCATGGGCGGGCACCAGCTCCTCCCCCTTGAGGACACGCCGGATGAGCTCGACCTGGTCCATGGGCAGAGAGGAGAGGTTGGCCACGGTGCGCTTGCGCGTGTGCTTGCCCTCTCTCCACGACTCGCGGAGCAGGATGGCCGGCGGGGACGAGCGGTTGGGTACGACGTCAATATACATGGACGCATGATAATACCTATGAATCCAACACGCAAGACCAAGATAGATGCTATACATGGGCGCATATTGCGTCACGAAATATCTTCGGAACTTCAGCACCCTCAACACTTTGGCGCTCCTCAACCCAGCTTTCTGTGGGGGTAACTTCCG
>JBDRDQ010000532.1:0-10001 GCA_043820695.1 Gemmatimonadota bacterium
GGCCGAAGATGCCGATCGCTATCTCTTCACGGTGGAGACCTTCCAGGAATTTCCCGATCTGTGGGTGAGCGACGGGGGTTTTTCGGGTCGGGACCGGGTGACGGTGGCTAACCCCCAACAGGAGGAATATCTGTGGGGCCGAAGGATCCTGTTCGACTATACGAACGACGACGGTGTGCCCCTCCAGGGAACCCTGGCCATTCCGGACAACTACCAAGACGGGCAGAAGCTCCCGATGGTCGTGAGGTTTTACGAGCAGTACTCTCAGGATCTCCACCTTTATCCCATGCCTACCTTTAGCAACAGACCCGACTTTTCCGGTTTCGTGAGCAACGGGTACCTCATCATGCAGCCCGACATCCATTTCCGTGTGGGAAGCTCCCACAGCGACATGTTGGAGTGCGTCGAGGCGGCTGTTCGAAAGGTCATCGAGATGGGGTACGTGGATCCTGACGCCATCGGGTTGCAGGGCGGCTCCTATAGCGGTGGCGGTTCGGCCTACATTGCCACTCGGTCCAACATGTTCGCCGCCGTTGTCCATCGGGCCGCCCCCATCAACCTGGTGAGCGAGTTCAACCAGCTCTTCGTCGGCAACGGGCAGAACAACCACAGCTACGACATCTACGGCCAGGGCCGGTACGGGACCAACCCTTACGACGACTTCCAGCTCTACTGGGACCAGTCCCCAATCTCGGGCGTGGAGCAGATGAACACTCCGGTTCTGTACCTCCACGGTGAAGCGGATCCCACTGTAAACTGGGAGCAGGGGCTCGAGTGGTACAACGCCCTTCGATTCCTGGGGAAGCCCATCATCTGGCTCTCCTATCCGGGGGAAGGGCACAGTCTGTCCAAGCTGGAGAACCGCATCGATTTCCAGTACCGCATGAGGCAATTCTTCGATCACCACCTGAAGGGAGTTCCGGCCCCGGACTGGATGACCGAAGGCGTCTCCCAGCTCGAGAAGGACAAGCACCTGAGAGAGTTCGCTCCGAAGGTCTTCGAGAAGCCGGACACGACAAGCGAAGGGGGGAGGGGAGGCAATTGATCGAATTGAAGGCGATCCGAGTAAGCCGGCTCCGCGTTCTGGCGGTGGTCGGGACTCTGGCCTGCGGGGTGTTTTGGTCGACGGCTTGTGGGCCGGAGGGCCCGCCCCGGGAGGTGGGCTCGGAGGGAGCGGTTGCCATTCCGGAGGCGCCACTTCCGCCCCCAACTGAGTGGGTACCCCTGGTCGGGGAGTATGCCACCGGCACCGACACCCTCTCTCTCCTTGAAGACGAACAGAATTTGTATGTTCTCTTCTGGAAGGGTGGGGGACAGGCGCTCCGTCCGGCCTCCGACAGCACCTTCGAGCTGACCGGCAACGGGGGAATCCTGACCGTTCGTCGGGAGGGGGGTGGGAAGGTCGAGGGGCTGGCCCTGGGTAATCGGACTTTCCAGCGGTTGAGTCTTGGGGGGGCGGAAGGAGAGACTTTCCAGATCACACCCCTCCGTCCACCGGCAGAGCTTCGAGCGGAAGCCCTCGCTTCTCTCCCCCCGGTAGAGGAGGGGGATTTCCTCCCGGCTGATCTGGTGGAGGTGGTGAACCTTAACCCAACGATCCGACTGGACGTTCGCTACGCGTCCACGAACAACTTCATGGGAGAAGTCTTCTACTCCAGCCCCCGGGCATTCCTTCAGCGGCCCGCAGCCGAAGCCGTGGTCCGGGCCCATGAATGGCTGAGGGAACGGGGATATGGTCTACTGATTCACGACGGATACCGCCCCTGGTACGTGACCAAGATGTTCTGGGATGCCACGCCGGAGGCT
The DNA here is from genome assembly GCA_043820695.1 of Gemmatimonadota bacterium. GTDB lineage: Bacteria > Gemmatimonadota > Gemmatimonadetes > Longimicrobiales > Gaopeijiaceae > JABDNZ01. The sequence continues at coordinate 1,807 of JBDRDQ010000532.1, forward strand.
CTCCGGAATTTCGTGGCTGACCCCGCCAGCGGGTCCCGCCACAACAGGGGGTGCGCCGTGGACCTGACCCTTTACGATTTAGAGACCGGCGACGTGGTGATGATGCCGGCTGGTTACGACGAGATGTCGCCAAGGTCCCACGCCGATTTCCCAGGCGGGACCACCCGCCAACGTTGGTACAGAAAGCTCCTGAGGGATGCCCTGGAAGCTCAGGGTTTCCAGGTGTACCCGGACGAGTGGTGGCACTTCGACTATGAGGACTGGAGTCGGTATCGTATTGGGAACGAGGTCTTCGAGGAGATCGGTCTGGGGTAGGGTAGCGTGTCGATTCGCTGAACGTAGGAGGTCGGTTAACGATTTTTCTTCTGGCATTTTTTCTCCTTTGGTGTATTCTTAACCTTCGGTATTGTAGGATTGAAGGAATTTTCCCCAAAGACATATTTCAACACACGGGCCCCCGAAGGGGGAACCCGATTCTCCGGTTTTTCGAACCAAAGGGTCTGGATGCACAAAAGATCAAGAGGTTACAAGAATTTCTTCGCGGAGCTCAAGAGGCGAAGAGTCTTCAACTCAGCCGCGTTGTACGGCGGGGTGGCCTTCATCGTGTTTCAGGCCGCAGACTTCGTGGTTCCTGCCCTTCATCTACCCGAAGCGGTTGCCACTGGGATCGTCCTCATCGCAGCCCTCGGGTTCCCGCCCGCCATGGCCTTTGCTTGGTTCTATGACCTGACCTCCGGCGGGATGAAACTCACCGATCCTCCCGAAACGGGTGAGCTGGAGGCGATCGCGGCCCAGTCGCCGTTAAGCCGGTGGCCGGTGGGAATCGCGGCGGCCTTTGGAGTAGTCCTCCTGGTAGGTGGGGTCTGGTGGCGTCTCGGAGCCGGTGAAGACTCCGGAATCCGCGCTCGAACGGCCGATGTGCCCACAATCGGATCCGTCGCCGTGCTTCCCTTCCTCAGTCTGGTAGGGGAGGAAGATGGTGCCTTCCTCAGTGAGGGGATTGCCAACGAACTTATGGAGGCCCTAAAAAGGGTTCCTGGCCTCCGGGTGGCTGGCCGGACTTCGGCATTCTCCTTCAAAAACAAGGAGATCGATCTGGTGTCGGTGGCCAAAGAGCTGAAGGTGGCTTGGCTGTTGGAGGGGAGCGTCGGGGAGGCCGGTGACACGGTGGCGATGGCGGTCCGCCTCGTCGCGACCGGGGATGGAGATGACAGCTGGACCCAGAGCTATCAGCTGCCGAAAGAGGGATTCCTCAACGCCCTGGATGAGGTAGCCTGGAACATAGCGGGGCGCCTCGGGGCAGAGAATCCCACCGAGGGGAGACCTCACTTGGTTCCACCCTCTACGGTGGGCTTCACGGCTTACTACGACTTCCTTCGAGGTCGCTATCTGGCGCAACAGGGCACTCCCGATGCCCTCGAATCTGCCATTACCCATTACAGCAAGGCTTTGCTGCTGGATCCGGAGTTCGGGCCGGCTTGGTCTGCCCTGGCTACGGCCTACGTGCTCCTCCCGGAGTCTGGCGGCCCTCCCATGATGGAAATCCTTCCCTACGTTCAGGCCGCTCTAGATCAGGCCATGAAACCGGGCCGGGAGATGCCGGAAGGGCATGCGGCCGCAGGCTACCTGAAGTGGGTGTACCTCTGGGATCTGAGTGGGGCGGAGGAAGATTTCCGGCGATCTTTGGAGCTGGACCCGGGCAACCCCATCACCCACTATTGGTTCGCCCAACTCTTGACGGTCCAGCGGCGCTGGGATGAGGGCCTGGCCCATGCGGACAGGGCCCTTGAGCTCGATCCGCTGTCCGCAGGGGCCCATGTGGCTCGTGGCCTCCTACTGTTTTGCGCCGGACTCGAAGGCGCGTCCACCTCCTTCCGGCGTGCTCTCGAACTCGCTCCGACCATGCATCCGGCCGCCTATATTCTTGCCGGTCATCTCGCCATGGAAGGAGATCTCGAAGGAGCCGCTGAAGAGTTCGACCGATTCTCATCCTTGACGGGCACAAACCCCTCCGTATTCCGGGCCTACCTGGCGGCGCTTGCCGATTCAACCAATCGGGCCGACGCAGTGGCGGCCTTCCAGGACGCGGGGTTTTTTGGACCGATCCAGGGGGCTGAGTTGCTGGCCTATTTGGGTGAAACCGACGCCTCCCTTTCCCTGCTGGAGCAAGCGGCGCAAGCCCGGTCGCCCTACCTGCCCTGGGTGAACGCCCTGCCTGAATTCGAGGGCCTTCGGTCCAACTCCCGCTTTCAGTCCATCCTGGCCTGGGTCGGGTTCTGAACCCGCGACCATGAGGTGAATTCCCTCACGGCAGGTCGGGTTGGTCTCGGGTGGGTGTTGCTACATCACTATATCTCTATTATTATATGAACCATGCCTAAGAAAGAAACCAAAAGAAAGCTGATCCGGTCCATCGATCCGGCGGGCCTGGCCAAGGCCGCGGACACGATCAAGGTCGTAGGGCACCCGGACCGACTCAGGATCCTGGAGTTCCTGGAGGACGGGGAAAAGGCTGTGGGGGAGATTCAGGACTGCCTCGATCTGCCCCAGGCTATCGTCTCCCAGCACCTGGCGAAAATGCGTGGCTGGGACATCGTGGAGTCCAGGAGAGACGGAATTCACGTCTACTACCGCATCATCGAACCCAAAGTGAGCCACATCCTGGATTGCATCCGTCATTGTGACCTTGCCGAGTAACCACACTCGGTTTTTTTTGAGACAATGCATATGAACATTGCTATTCTTCTATTTATGGTGGCCAGCCAGGCTGCTCAGCCAGACACGCTGCGGCTGTCCCTCGAAGAGGCCGTGACTCGGGCCTTGGCGTTCAATCCCACTCTCCAGGCCCACGAGGCCAGGGCCGAGGCCCGTGCCCAGCTTCCGCTCCAGGCTAGCCCCGCCTTCCTGCCCTCGGTTTCATTGGGCGTGCAGAGAATGCGGACCACGGACCCGGTGGGTGTGTTCGGACTCAAGCTGAGGCAGGAGAAGTTCGCTGCCGATGACCTTTCGTTGGATGCCCTCAACCGGCCGGATGCCTACTCAGGCTATAACGCCACGGCGACGGTTCAGATGCCGATCCTGGCTCCTGAAGGGCTGTACGGTTTTCAGGCGGCCCGGAAGGCTGCGGAGGCCGAAAAGGCCGGGGCGCGAAGAGCTGCCGGGGCGACCCGATTTTTCACGGTTCAGGCCTACACCGGGGCCCTTCTGGCAGTGCGGCAGGTCGTGGCCTTGGATACGGCGCTGTCCGCTGTCCGCGGGCATGTCACCCGAGCTGCGGCCATGCACGAGCAGGGGTTGGTCACGGGTCTGGACGCTCGCATGGCCGGCCTGAAGGGGTCGGAGATCCAGGTTCACCGCCTGGCCGCCGATGCCCAAGCCCGGAATGCCCTTTCGGCGCTGAAGGCGCTGCTGGACCTACCCGAGTCCATGGAGCTGATCCTCACGGACGACCTCTCGATGGTGACATCTCCTTCGGCCTGCGCGGCGAGTGACCCGGCGAGTGACCCGGATCGTGAAACCGACTGCTCCTGGGAGCAGCGTGGGGACCTGCAGGCGTACTCCGCAGGGGTGGAGGCTGCATCCAGCGGAGTGAAGAAGGCTTGGGCCTCCCGGCTCTCGCCGCTTTCGGTGCGGTGGGCCATTACGCCCGGAATGCTCCCTTCGGCGATGGGAGCGGTGATTGGACCATCGGGATCGGCCTCAGCTGGACTCCTTTCAACGGACTGGCGGGTGTGGGATCCGTCCGGGCGGCCAGGGCCGAAAAGCTGGCCGTTTCCGCTGAAAAGGACGCCGCTTTCCGACAGGCGGAGGTCGAAGTCCTCCAGGCCCGTCGGATGCTGAATGCCGCCGAACAGGGGGCCGCTGTGGCGGCCCGGGCCGCTGCTGAAGCCCAGGTGGTTCTCGAGCAGGCCCGTGCCCGATACGCCACCGGCACCGCACCCATAACCGAGCTCTTGGACGTGCAGGCGGCGTCCACCAACGCAACCCTATCCGAACTCTCGGCGCGGCGTGACCTCGTCTTGGCTCACGCGGCTCTGGACCTCGCATACGGAGTATTCGATCGATGAAAGCTGGAATCGTAGTTCTCGGGATGGTGGCGTTCCTGGCCGCCTGCGGGGAGTCTCATTCCCCGGAAGCCACTCACGCCGAAGGGACCGACCATGGACCCGGCGTCGCAGTAGAGGTCCAGGAGATTCAGGTCAGCGTCCCGGTAGAGGGAACCGTTATGGCCCGGAGCCGGGCAGAGATCACCACCCGCATGATGGCTCGGGTTACGGAGCTCGCAGTTGACGTGGGTTCGAGGGTCCAGGCCGGGCAGCTTCTGGTTCGACTGGGGACGGAGGACATCGCGACGAACCGGACCAAGGCGGAGGCTGCTGTCATGGTCGCCAGCGCGGCCGGCGATGAAGCTGCCAAACACGCGGACCGTATGGATGCCCTCCTTGCCCAGGATGTCGTCGCTCAGGTCCAAAGAGACCAGGCTCACCTTCAGCTCAAGCAGGCCGAGTCCCAACTGGCCATGGCTATGGCGACGCTCGGAGAGGTGGAGACGGCGGAAGGCTACGCCTCCATCCGGGCTCCCTTCGATGGCGAAGTAGTGGGCCGGTTCATTGACCGGGGGGACGTAGCAACCCCGGGCATGCCGATGCTGGTGGTCGAGGAAGCGGGTCCCAGGGAAGGGAAGCTGGCAGTTCCGGTAGGGGCTGCCCAAGGCCTTCAGATCGGGTCCACGGTCCGTGTAAGCGCCCTTGGCGGTCGCGAAGTGGACGCCCCGGTCCGGGTCGTATCAGCCGGGGCCGATCCCATGTCCAAGACCGTGGAGGTCCGGGTAACCCTTCCTGCCGATTGGCCCACCGGCGTCAGCCTCTCGGCTCTGATCCCCGCCGGGACAACCCGGGCCGTGACCATCCCCGCCACCGCGGTGTTTCGCCGGGGCCAGCTTACCGGTGTTCGAGTGGTGACTTCCGACGGGGTGGCCCTCCGGTGGATTCGCCTGGGCCGGACCGTTGAAGGAAAGGATGGTGACCCTGACGGTGGCTCCGCCGGAGATCGGGTCGAGGTGCTCAGCGGACTCTCCGCTGGGGATGAGATCGTCCTCTCCGAGGGTGGGGCCACGACTTCCGGCGAAGAGGCCGCCCAATGAAAACCGGATTCTCCGGAGGAATCGCACAGCGGTTCCTCAACTCGAAGCTGACCCCACTGCTCACCGCCTTTTCGCTGGTCCTGGGCCTCGGGGCGGTTATGACCACGCCTCGCGAGGAGGAGCCCCAGATCCGGGTTCCCATGGTCGACGTGGCGGTGGGGCTTCCGGGAGCCACCCCCAAAGAGGTGGAGCGGCGCCTGGTGGAGCCCCTGGAGCAGGCCATCTGGGAGGTGGCCGACGTGGAGTACGTCTACTCCGTCGCCCAAACCGATGGCGCCATGGTGACGGCCCGATTCAAGGTGGGCACGGAGCCGGAGCTGGCGCTCACCCGGCTCTACGGCAAGCTCATGGCGAACATGGACAAGATCCCACCCGGGGCTACACCTCCCTTCATCACTCTCCATGGGATCAACGAGGTCCCGATCCTCACCCTCACCCTTTCGGGTGGGAGTGACGCGGGGGACGGATTCCTCCTGCGTCAGCAGGCCGTGGAGTTGGCGGCCGAGCTGAAGCGGATTCAGGATGTTGCCGAGACCTGGGTCATCGGCGGCGCCCCGCGGGAGCTCTCCGTGACCCTTGACCCCCAGGCCCTGGCCGCACGGGGACTCTCCGGAGGGGCCGTATTCCAGGCCATTGGCGCGGCGAACGCCGACTTTCCTGCTGGAGAGTTGGTGGCCGGGAACCGAAGCGTACCGGTTCGCATCGGCCATCTCTTACGAAATGCCGAGGATGTGGCTGAGGTGGTGGTGGCGGTCGTGGATGACCGGGCCATTCGTCTGAGGGACGTGGCCAGCATCGAGGACGGGCCGGCCCAGCCGGACCAGTACGTAGCTTTCCTCCCTGGTGGAGGTCGCGGTGGGGATTTCGAGCCTGCCGTCACCATCGCCCTGGCAAAACGGGAAGGGAAGAACGCTGCCACCATCACCCATCATGCCCTGAAAAGGGTTGAAGAACTCAAAGGAAAGGTCATCGGTGACGATGTCCGGGTGACCGTGACCCGGGACTACGGGGAGACCGCTACGGAGAAGTCCGGGGAGCTCCTGTTCCACATCCTGGTGGCCACCTTCGGCGTGGTCATCCTGGTTTGGCTCGCCTTGGGGTGGCGGGAAGCCGCGGTGGTGCTCGTCGCCATCCCAGTGACGCTGGCCCTGACCCTCCTGGTCTATCGTCTTTACGGTTACACCCTGAACCGGATCACCCTGTTCGCCCTGGTGTTCGCCATCGGGATCCTGGTGGACGACGCCATCGTGGTAGTGGAGAACATCGCCCGGCACCTGGGACTCAAGCAGCGGCATCCGGATGAAGCCGCCATACTCGCCGTGGACGAGGTCGGAAACCCGACCATCCTGGCCACCTTCACCGTGATTGCCGCCATCCTTCCCATGGCGTTCGTGTCCGGCCTAATGGGCCCTTACATGCAGCCGATTCCGGTGGGCGCGTCGGTGGCCATGCTCTTCTCCCTGGCCGTGGCTTTCATCGTCACTCCATACCTGGCGGTTCGGTTGGTGAAGGGGGACCACGGAGATACCCGGCCCTCAGGGGAGCCGGTGGAAGCTGCCGACGAGGCGGTTCCCTCGGGGCGTTTGGCCCGTTGGTACGGCGGGTTCATGGAGCGCCTCATTTCCGACACGCGCCTCCGTTCCATGGCCTACGCCGGGATGGTGGTCCTTCTCCTCTTGTCAGTGGCCCTGGTCCCTCTGCGGTTGGTGACGGTGAAGATGCTCCCCTTCGACAACAAGAGTGAGTTCCAGCTCATCGTGGACATGCCTGAGGGCACTTCGCTGGAGCGGACGGCCGAGGTTGCCCAGGCCCTCGCCCTTGCGGTCGCCCGGGACGAGGCGGTCAGCGACGTGCAGACGTACGCAGGCATCGGGGCCCCCTTCAACTTCAACGGCCTGGTACGGCACTACTTCCTGCGCCGGGGACCCACGGTGGCCGACATCCAGGTCAACCTCAAACCGAAACACGACCGGGACCTCCAGAGCCATGGGATCGCGCTTCGCATGCGCCCCGTGGTGGACTCGGTGGCCCGGGCGTATGGAGCCGCGGTGAAGCTGGCGGAGATTCCGCCGGGACCGCCGGTGATGGCGACCCTTACCGCTGAGATATACGGCCCCGACTACGAGGAGCAGATCCGGGTCGCCGCGGGTGTCAGGGACATCTTCCTCGCAAGCGACGGGGTTGTTGATGTGGATTGGACGGTGGCTTCCGAGCATACTCAGCTCCGAGTTGCCATCTCCCAGGCCGAGGCCCTTCGTGCCGGGACGAATCCGCAACAGATAGCCCAGAGCATCGCCGCCTCTTTGGGTGGAGCCCAGGTCGGGCTTCTCCATGACGAGGATGCCGCAGAGCCGGTTTCCATCCGGCTTCGGATGGCCGACTCGGCGTTGGCCACCGTGTTCGACCTGGCATCCGTGCCCGTGGCGACCTCTCGGGGGGCCCGGCAGCTGGGGACTCTGGCAACGCTTGACAGTGCCCCGGCCATGCAACCCATCCATCACAAGAACCTCCGACCCGTGGTCTACGTCACCGCCGATGTGGCCGGGTCTCTTGAAAGCCCGGCCTACGCCATGATCCAGATGGGGAACGCTCTGGAGGAGGCTCTTCCCGGGGTGGACCGGCATTGGGCCGGCTCCCCGACCCTCACCGAGGAATCCTTCATTGTTTGGGACGGAGAATGGCAGATCACCCTTGACGTGTTCAGGGATCCGGGAATCGCCTTTGCGGCGGTCCTGGTTCTGATCTATGTCCTGGTGGTGGCCTGGTTCCAGTCCTTCGCCGTGCCCTTGGTCATCATGGCGCCCATTCCCCTCACCCTGATCGGGATCCTGCCTGCCCACGCCATGACGGGGGCGTTCTTCACCGCTACCTCCATGAGCGGAATGATCGCGCTGGCCGGGATCATCGTTCGAAACTCCATCCTGCTGGTGGACTTCGTCCAGTTGGGTTTGGAGCGGGGGCATGGCCTGAAGGATGCCGTCATCAACTCGGGCCTAATTCGGTCCAGGCCCATCATCCTCACGGCTCTGGCTGTGGTGATCGGTGGATTGGT
>JBDRDQ010000533.1:0-4249 GCA_043820695.1 Gemmatimonadota bacterium
TGGTTCAGGTGCAAAAAGTTGGCCTCCTTCAACCCTCTCCGGTCCCGCACAACCTCCACCACGGCGTCCCCAGTGGGCAGATCCACCGTCACCGTACCCTCCTCCAGAAAGATCTCCAGGGTTGCTTCGTCCCGCCTGAAGGTATCCCGGTAACGGGCATCCTCTCCGAGATCGCGAAGGATCCCCTCAACCACCTGCTGTAAGCCGGGATTCTCGGCCTCTACCGGCCCAACGTTCCACGTGGTCGTGGTCACCTTGAAGTTGGGGTTCCAGTCCCTCAGGTGGTTCACCGCCACCCCGGAAACGGCGTAAATCACTGTGAGGCCGGCGCAGAGATAACCAAGGTCCAGGTGGATCAGCCGGTTCCATTTTCGCCACTGGATCTTTTCCATGGGCAACAGCCTACTGGAAGTCTCCGACCTGAGCGCCGATACCCCGGATCTGATAGACCACCTTGGGCCCGGTGACGGAGGATGGATCGAACTCCGTTCCGTACTCCTCGGCCTCGTGCCGAGCCTGTTCGATGGCCTCCTCGAGGGTGTACTCCAACTTCTCGACGACACCCTCGACCCGGGCTTGGAGACCCTTGGCAGTCATGGGGAACACGATGACTCCATCGTCCACCTTAACCCGGAGCTGTTCGAAGTCCTGCTCGCCGGCCAGACCTAGCCAACAACCCTTCATCTCGCAGACATCCACAACCGTACCTTCGACCAGGACCCGCAGGCCCACATAGGCTGCGGGGTCGGCCAGGATAGCGGAAATACTGGTGGTCTCGGAGAGGGTCAACTCTTCGCCGTACTCTGTGAAGGTGTCCTGAGGGGTGGCGCAGGCGTTCACCATGACCAACGGAAGCAAAAGAGCGAAAGCAGCAGCAGTCCTTCCCATCATGACTCCAGTTCAAAAGGGTGAGGGACAGAATCTACTCAAGTTTCATGTGGTTTGGCAGGCTATTCCGAGAGTGACTGAAGGAAAGGAACGTCAAGGGGTACCGACGCGAGCCTTGGTCCAGCGCGAGAACCTCTCCGACGACCGGATCACGCCCTGCACACCCGGCCCTAAGAACCTTGGTGGCAACCGCCACAGAGTCTTAGCTTTCCCGAAACCCGTGACATCCTCGAGAGAGAGGGGTTTGGATGCCGCTCCTCCTGACGCCGCCATTCCGCTTTCTGCCATGGTTGGGTGGGCGAGCGAAAACCCAGGGGAGCTTCCCGGCGCCTGGCCCTATGCCGAGATGGTGCTGATTCCCGGCGGGAAATTCCTCATGGGATCCGACACCGAAGGGGACCATGCTCCAGCCCATGAAGTAAGGGTTGAGGCCTTCTATCTGGACGCCCACGAAGTGACGAACGCCGAGTACCACGAGTTTTGCCAGGCCACGGGGCATCGGCTTCCTGAGTTTTGGGGAATCGACGCCCGTCGGGCCGGGCCCCGGGTTCCGGGTTTGGGGGTCCCTCGGAGGTCGGAAGCTACGGTTCGAACGGCTTCGGTCTCTTCGACATGTCCGGGAATGTCCTCGAATGGGTCGCAGACCGATACTCGGCCCAGTACTATACCGAGAGCCCAATGACGAATCCCCCGGGGCCTGAGACTGGGAGGTTCAGGGTGATCCGAGGCGGAGGCTGGCATTCGGAGTTTTTCTCATCGACAACCAGGAAAAGAAGAGGTGAAGAAGAATGAGGAAACTCATCGGATTGGTGTTGCTGGTGATCCCGTTCACGGCGTGCGGCGGCGAGAGCGAAACGGCCGAAACGCCAGAGACCGACGCCCCTCCAGTTGAGGCGCAAGACGCTGAAACCCCTGAAGGTCTCCAGATCGTGCAGGTGAGAGTGGAAGGAGACGCGTACGTCTTCTCCCCCGCAAGCGTGGAAGCAGGAAAGCCTGTACGACTTGTTTTCGATCCTGCCGGCCTCCCAGGCTGCAGTCGGGATGTGACTCTCCCCGACTACGAGATCACCAAGATGATCGAGAGCGGGGACGCAACCATTGAGTTCATGCCCAAAGCTAAGGGGCCAATCGCCGTCGCCTGCACGATGAACATGTACCGGGGAACGCTTCTGGTTGAGTAGGGAGGAACGAATCATGACCTTGAAGCCGAAATCATTTTTGGCCAGGTCCCTGGTTAAGGGTCTCGCCATCCTGGCAGTTTCGGTGCAGGGGCTGCAGGCTCAAACGCCTGTGCCAGGTGACACGCTAGTGGCGTCTGCCCGGGAGATCATTAATGCGGCCCGGTATTGCGGCCTGGTCACATTTGACGAATCGGGAGGTACTCGGGTCCGAACCATGGACCCGTTCCCCCCTGAGCCTGACATGGTCGTCTGGATGGGAACTCACCGCAACAGCCGGAAGGTCCTTGATATTGAGAAGGACCCCCGGGTCACCCTCTACTACCATTCTCCCACGGCCTCAGGTTACGTGGCGATCTCGGGGACAGCTCGCCTCGTCGATGACCCGACGGAGAAGAGTGGCCGTTGGAAGGAGGAATGGGGGGCGTTCTACGCAGACCGGGAGACCGATTACCTTCTGATCCAAGTAATCCCCAACCGGATGGAAGTGATCGACTACAGTCGCGGGATACAAGGAGATCCGAGGACCTGGGAGCCTCCATTCGTTATGTTTCCCGGCGGTCACGCCGGGCTCTGATTGAACCCGAAACGCAGGCCTTTTGATGGTAGAGTTTCTTGCGCTCCCCAGTGTTTGGTGGGTCCCTCAGGGAGGTTCGCTATGCTGAACCAGCTCGGGATTTGGAGCCTTTGCTGCCTTCGTCTTTCTCCAATCCACCTCTCTGGCCAACAAACTCAGGCCTCGGTGGACTACTTCAGCGGAACTGCCCTTTTCGAGTACCACACCGTCCTTCCGACTGGGTTCGAGGCCGACCAGGAGTACCCGGCGGACCTGGCCCGACTGTCAAGAAGCGTACTGGAGGGTCGTGGTTTTCCGGTTACCTATCGAGAGTTCGAAGGAGGGCACCATGTGCCACCCGCTTTCTTGCTTCGGGAGATCGTGGATTGGATTGGGAATTGAGCACAAACCCCGTCGGCTCCGAAACCGAGTCCACCGGTAATGTTTCGTAAGATCCCGTTGGTCTGGAAGTTGAGCGGAGTGATCCTGGTGATTCTGGGGTCCGTTCTCGGGGTTTTGACCTACGCGACGAACCTGGCGTACGAGCGGGATGCGTTGGTTTCTGCTCGCGAGGTCGCCAGAGTCAACGCCCAGACGATTCTCCACGGCATCAGGGACCTCATGATGGATCGGGACACGGCCGGAATGGGAGACCTGTTTGGTCGCCTTGTATTCGACACCGAAACACACCGGGAAATCAAGCTGGTCTCCCACGGCGGTCGAGTCGTCGTGTCGACCACCGAAACGACCCCCTCCATCCTGGAGCCGGGTTCTTGGCCCTGCAATGTTTGCCACTGGTCCACGGACATGCCGGGCGACTCCACCATCAGACCTTTTGCCGAAATATCCGAGGCTGCGGATGGGAATAGAGTCATCTCGGTGGTTACCCCCATCTACAGAGAAGAAAGCTGCGATAGTTCCGGATGCCACACTGAACCGGCAACCTCCCCGATCTTGGGCATGTTACAGGCTGATTTCTCGCTGGCCAGGGTTGACGATCTCATCGCCCTGCGGTTCCGACAAACAGCATTTGCGCTGCTCATTTCCATTCTGCTTTGTTCCGTAGCCACATGGTTGATGGTGGATCGCCTTGTCGGCAGGCGCATAAGGACGCTCAGAGACGGTGCTGAAAGGGTCTCCCGGAAAGACCTCAGTTTCAGATTCGGGGATTCAAGGGGTGACGGGATCGCCCAGCTGTCTGGAACCTTCGATGACACGGTCTCTGAACTCTCCGCAACCCTTTCCGAGTTGACGAACACGAAAGAGTACCTACAGGGAATCGTCGAAAGCTCTGCGGACATCATCATCACGGTCGATCCGGCCGGACTGATCAAGACGTTCAACACGGGCGCAGAACGAGCTCTGGAGTACGATCGAGAGGAAGTGATCGGCGAGAGGATCGAGGTGCTATTTGCGGATCCAGGGGAGCGTGACGCAGCCATCGAGCAATTGCGGGACTCCGATCACGTCGTGAACTATGAGACTCACTTCCTGACCAAGAATGGTGAGGTGAGAGATGTGATCCTGACTCTCTCTCGCCTTCGGACCCCGGATGGGGAAGCCATTGGGACCTTTGGGATCAGCAAGGATGTCACGCAGGAGAAGAAGCTTCAGCGGGAGCTTTTAC
>JBDRDQ010000534.1:0-10683 GCA_043820695.1 Gemmatimonadota bacterium
GCCCCCGGGGAAGGAGTGACCTGAACGACGTTATCCAGATAACCCCACGTCACCAGGTTGTCGTTGGTGACCGGTTCGAAGAGGTAGCTGATGAGGTTGGAGCTGGCCTGGCCAGTGGGAATGAAGAAGGATCCCGCCGGCAGGGAGACCGTTTCCGTCCTCTTCTCGGCTTTCACCGACTTCAGGTAGTGGGCCTGGAAGTACTCGTCATGAGTGACCTCCGTGGCATACCAGGTCTCCACCTCCAGCTCTATGGGCTCGGTCAGCTTCTTCACCGAGATGTCGTGTTGCAGAAGGAGGGGCACAATCTTCGCCAATGAGTTGGGGATCAGATATCCCCAGGGCCGGGTGATCGTCTCCGTGGGCGCCCACTTGGTGAGAATGGGGCCTTCGATAAGCTCGAAGTTCGCCTCTGCGCCGGCGCCGGCGCCGGCGCCTGCGCCTGCGCCTGCTCCGCCTCCTCGTCCTCCAGCCCGGTACCAGAACTGCTCTCTGAAGGCTTCTACCTGCTCGTAGGCGATGGGGAACTGGTCGTCGTCCGAATCATCGTTCCCCCGGGCAATGGCATCGGATCGGGCCTGTGCGACCGTAGCCCTGAGTTTCTCAGGGTTTCCGGCCGCGTACTTGATTAGCTCCCGCTGGGCGATGTACTGGCCCCGAACCTGGTGCTGGTACCGTTCTGCTTCCGGTATCTCCACCACCCGGGTCCCGTTGTCCACGACCCGGTGACTTCCACCGGGAGTCTCGAAGAGAAAGCCCACGGTGTTGGCCAAGGTTGCGTAGACATGCTGTTTGCGGGGCTCCACCGAGGTGGGGGACCAGCCCACCTCACCGTTGTCCATGTTTCGAGGACCTGAATACCAGAACCCGTCGTAATCCTCGGCCCGGAGGGCGGCCCGGATTTGAGGAATGATCTCCTCGTTTCCGATGCGCATGATGTTGGCGTCTCCAGCCGGATTCATGTTGGTCTGGAAGGTGATGACGTAGGGGGCCGATCCACCATGGTGCGTGTCCACGAAGATGTCCGGCCGCCATTGGTACAGGACTTTGGTGACCAGGGCATGGATCTCCTCGGACTCGAGCTTCAGGTAGTCCCGGTTCATGTCGAAGCCCTCGTCATTGGTCCTGCGCCGAACCTCGGCCCCGTCGGGGTTGATCGTGGGCACGACAAGGACCACGACCTCATCCAGAAGAGGCCGGAGATCGCCCATGACCAGGTCCCGCATGATCTCCATGGCAGCGTCTTTCCCGGCCACCTCGCCGCCATGGACGTTGTTGACTATGAGGACCACGGGTTTGTCGGAGTAGGCCAGATCGGCGGGCTGGAGGACCGGCGGGTTGGAAAGGACGCAGAGAACGATATCCCTCCCGCCGAGCGTTTGGGTGAGCTTCACCACGTTCATGAGCTCGGTCCGGGACTCGAGTTCATAGACAAACTCCATCAGGGGTTGATACAAAGTCCCCCCCTGTTGATAGTTGCCAGCTTCCGCCGGGGCTTGGAGCTGTGCTTGGGCGGAGAGTTGATGGGAGGCGGTGCCCGGCAATGAAAGGCTGGGGAATAGGGCGGCAATGAGCAGTGGAAGTACGCTGCGGCGAATCATACGGGACATGGCGAGCTCCTCCTGGTGTCACGTTCCTCGCGAACCATCGGATTTGTGTAGCGTGAAAGTACTGCCCCGAAGCCGCAAAGGCGATTCCCTTGCCCGATGGTCCGGCCTACTCCCTGCATGGCTCTCCCAGAAGTCCCGTCGTACCTTAACGGCGTTTCACCTTTTCGATGCGACCGAACCACGGAGTTGGCCATGAAAAACCTGCGCCTGCTGACGTTCCTCTCCGTCCTCACCCTGGCTCTCACGATGACGGCGGCCGGGGCCTCTCCCCCGGAGCCCGTGAAGTTCATGATGAACCCCCACGTCCATGGGAACCTCGTCGCCTGTTCCTATCAGGGGGACATATGGATCGTGGAGAGGGATGGGACGCCCGTGAGGCGTCTCACCAATCACGTGGCCCGAGACGTATCGCCCAGGTTCTCTCCCGATGGCCGGTGGATCGCCTTCACCAGCGACCGGTTCGGGAATGACGACGTTTTCGTGGTTCCGGTGGAGGGGGGAGAGCCCAAACAAATCACCTTCCATACGACCGGAGACAACGTGGAGGGATGGGCCCGGGACGGGCGGATTATTTTTGCCACGACCCGTGGAAGCGACCCGTTCTTCTCCCCGCTGTACACGGTGTCGCCGGAAGGAGACCTGCCCCTCCCCATGGAGATGGACCAGGCCCGGAACATCGCCATCAGTCCGGATGGCCGCTTCGTGGTCTTCAACCAGGCCTCTTTGAGCACCGCCCGGAAGGGACAGAAGGGGAACCGGACCACCGACATCTGGATCATGGACCGGGAGGCCGGAAGCTTCACGCAGCTCACGGATCCCGTGAGCGATCCGGAGATGGAGGGATTCCGGGAGCATGTCCATGACGCCATCCCCATGTGGGGGGCCGACGACATGATCTACTTCGTGAGTGAGCGGGACGGGATCTTCAACATCTGGAAGATGTCTCCCGATGGCGGGAACGTATCTCAGGTGACCCGCCACACCCAGGGTGGGGTGAAATACCCGGCCATCAGCAACGACGGCCGGACCGTCGTATACACAAACGATCATGAGCTTTTTGTTCTGGATGTGCCTGACGGGTCACCCCAGCGCATATTGGTGGAGCTGGCCTTCGACCCCTCCATCAACCAGGTGGAATGGGTGGACGTGGAAGATCAAGCCCAGGGCTTCGCCGTCGATCCCGAAGGGGACATGGTGGCAGTGGATTCCCGAGGAGAGATCTTCCTGGTGCCCGCCAACCAGGACGAGGGGGAAAAGAGGCAGATCACGTCCTCGGCTTGGAGAGACCGCTATCAGAAGTTTTCTCCCGACGGAAAGCACCTGGCCTACGTTTCGGATGAAGGAGCCGAGGAGCAGCTTTGGGTAGTGGAGCTGGCCACGGGAGAGCGGCGGAAGCTCACGGCTCACGACTCCTACAAAACAGACGGCTACGTCTGGTCTCCGAACTCGGAACGGATCGCTTTTGTGGCCGCCAACACGCTCTTCGAAGTGAACGTGGCCTCAGGTGGCACCACGCAGCTGGCCTACAACGAGAACCGGGGCTTCAACCTGTCCGAGTACTCGGGCGACGGCCGTTGGCTCGTCTACTCCAGTACCGATCTGGACGAGGACTCGGAGGTCTTCCTGTTCGAGATCGCCTCACGGCGGGAGGTCAATGTCACCCAGGATCCCTTCAGAGACTATGAGGGTGTCCTGACCCCCGATGGGACCCACATCGTCTTCCGGTCGGGCAGGGACGCAGGGGTCTCCCACCTCTTTGTGGCCTCCCTCGCGGCTCTCACGGAGGATCCGGACGATCCCCTGGTGAAGGGCCGTGCTGCCGAAGCCAACGAGGAGCCGGAGGGCGAGGCAGGCCGAAGGGGCGGTGGGCAGGAAACACAGACCCCGCCTCCGCCCATCACCGTGGCCCCTGACGGAATCCGGGAGCGGGCGAAGCAGCTCACTTCCGGTGAGAACGCCGTAGGCGCCTACTTCCTTTCTTCCGACGGGAAGACGGTCTACTACACTTCCAGGGACGACGACGGGCCGGGGCTCTTCTCCATTCCCATCGATGGGGGCGACGCCAAGAATGTTGCCTCCGGGAGCTTCATCAACATCCAGCCCACGAAAGACCGGAAGACCATCTTCTTCGGCCGGGGCCAGGGCGAGATCCACCACATGTCCCTCTCCAACACAAAGCCTGAGCAGGTCGAGTTTTCCTTCTCGGTGAAGGTGGATCACCGGGCCGAGTGGGAGCAGATCTTTGAGGAGGCCTGGCGGGTGATGAAGTTCCGGTTCTACGACCCGAACATGCACGGGAAGGACTGGGACGCCATCAAGGCCCACTACAAGCCTCTCCTGGCCCACATCGGGAGCTACGAAGACGCCCACGACCTGGCCAACCAGATGATCGGGGAGCTCAACGCCTCTCACGTAGGTGTGAGCGGCCCGTCCAGCGTGAGCATGGACCGGGAGTACGCCACCCGCCTGCCGGGCGTCGAGTTGGGGCCCGCCCAGGGCCGCTACCGGGTGAGCCACGTGTATCGGGACGGGCCTGCCGACAAGGAGTGGATGGACATCGAGGTGGGGGATTTCGTCCTGGCTATCGACGGGCAGGAGCTCCGGGCAGGGGAAAACTACTGGAAGATCCTGAATCATGCCCTCAACGATTACGTCACCCTCCGGGTTGCCGACTCCCCCGATGGGGCCAATGGCCGGGACCAGAGGGTGCAGACCGTCACTTCCCTCAGAGGCATCCAGTATCAGGAGTGGGTGGAGGGGAACCGTGAGTTCGTGGAACGGGAGTCCGGTGGGAAGATCGCCTACGTCCACATTCAATCCATGAACCAACCATCCCTCGAGATCTTCCAGAACGAGATCGACCGCTTCTGGAACGCCCAGGGAATCATAGTGGACATTCGCTACAACGGTGGAGGGAACACCGACCAGCAAATCCTGGATATCCTGGAAAGGCGCCCCTACGAGTACTGGAACAACCGATGGTCGGCTCCGAGTTCTGGCCGCCGGCCCCGGCAGGCCATTGCCGGGCCCAAGGTCATGCTCATCAATGCACGTTCCGGCTCGGACAGTGAGGTGACCCCTCTGGGCTTCAGGGATCTGGGTCTCGGAAGCATCGTTGGCAACCCCACCGCTGCTGCCGTCATCGCTACCGGGAGCTATGGCCTCATCCACGGCGGCTCCATCCGGACCCCGGGTTCCCTGGTGGTGACCTACGATCCTACCAAGCCCAACAACCACGGGATCAACCTGGAGAACTACGGAGTGCCCCCCGACGTCTACGTCTGGAACACGCCCCAGGACGAGTTGGACGGCTTCGACAGGGAGCTGAAGGCGGCGGTGGACGAGGCCCTCCGCATGTTGTCGGAGGGGCTGTATCAGTATCAGGGCGGGGGGCGGTAGGGGCCCGCCGTCGCCACAGGAGCGACCGATGCCGATTCACGACGCCTACGCCCGGATCACCCCTTACGAACTCCTTCTTCCTGAGGAGGGATTCGAGGAGGAACGGTTCCCCCTGATCGGGGAGGAGGCGAAAAAGCGACAGGCCGATATCTCGGATCCGGAACGGTTCGCTCTTCTGAGTGAGGTCGGCGCCGTCCTTCGAGACATCCGAGGGGAAAACGACGCCCCCCAGCTCATCCAGCAGTATGGTATTCTCCTTTTCCACGCCTTTCACTTTTGGCAGGAAGGGCTGCCATTTTTTCAGTTGGAAACGGGGGTGGTGAGGTATCTGGTGGAGGCGGGTCCCAAAAGTGGAGAATGGGCCCCCTCCCTCCCTGGGCCGGCGGGATACGTTCAACTGCCTCAGCATCTCTTCTGGGTCCCCGGGGAGAGAGACGTTCCTCCCGAATCCCTCGATGGCTTCTTTTGGTCGATGCCGGATGGTGAAATGCTCTCCCTCCTGGTGGTGATGGGCATTCGGAAGGACCGGCCGGGGTTGAGTGTGGTTCCCCTTCCGGCCCTCCCTTTCTTGGCCGCAGGTGAGTGGGCGTCCATGAAGGTGAGGCCCGAGGGAAAGGACTTCCACTCCTCCCTCCCCGGGGCCGAGCTGGAGAATCTCTATTCCCTCGAGGCCGGGGCTGAAGCTATGAAGCTGGCTATGCGAGTGTTCTGGTATCTGGATGTCTTCCCGGGATCCGTGGCAGAGGGTATCCAGGGGCTCGAGGAGGGAGAAGGGCCGAAGCCCAGCCGTATTGTGTCCCGTCGGATTGTCCTGAGGGAGGGCTGATGGCCCGGGAATCAAAAGCTGCGAGAAAGGAAAGAGCCGCTGTGATTTTCGAGCTTCTCGAAAGGGAATATCCCGAGGCGATGACGGCGCTGGACCATCGAAATCCCTTTGAGCTGGCGGTGGCCACGATACTCTCAGCCCAATGCACCGACGAGAGAGTGAACCAGGTGACACCGGAGCTCTTCAGGCGCTTCCCCGATCCTGCTGCACTGGCTTCCGCAACGCAGGAAGAGTTGGAACAGGTGGTTCATTCCACAGGGTTTTTCCGAAACAAAGCGAAGAACCTCATCGGGATGGCGAAGGCCCTGACGGGGGAGCATGGAGGGGAGCTTCCCCGGACTCTGGTGGAGCTCACCGGGCTTCCCGGCGTTGGGAGAAAAACGGCGAACGTCATCCTCGGAAACGCCTTTGGAATCGACGAAGGGGTGGTGGTGGATACCCACGTGAAGCGTCTGGCCGGCCGAATGGGCTTCACAAAGGAGAAAACCCCCGAGAGGGTCGAAGTGGACCTCACCGAGATCTTTCCCCGGGAGCGCTGGACTCACCTCTCTCACCTTCTCATCTTCCACGGGCGTGGGCCGTGCCCGGCACGGAAACCCCGATGCCACGAGTGTGTAGTGGCTCACCTCTGCCCGGCGTCCTTGGTGTAGTCGCGCCCCTCGTCGACCCCGAGCTATTCCTCCGGGTCCTCCTCCGGGTCCTCCTCCCCACCCACCGCCCACTCAGCCCGGCCCATCTTTTTCCCGATTCGGTCGAATTCCGCCACCAGCTCCCCTCTCATCCTGGCCAGCCGCTCCCTCCGATCCCGACGAAAGACAACTCTGAAGAATAGGCGAACGTCTTCCTCCACACGGACCCAACGCTCGTGCCATGCGATGGCCAGGAGGCCCAGGGGGACCAGGATGACTCCAATACCAAGAGCCCAGCTCCATCCCCCCCACCACCAGGCGAGAAGGGTCCACCCGGACAAGGTGATGAAGGCAAGGAATCCCGAGGCTGAGAGTTTGAAGGTGGAAAGCGCTTCGTAGGCTGGCCTGATTCGTCGCACGATGGGCTTCGACCCCAGGTAGACAGGGAGCCACACGATGAACCCGACTGCGGCGAAGGGGGCTTCCAGGAGGAGGACGCCGCCTTCCACGAGGGTGTACCGGAGGGTAGCTCCCCACTTGTAGGCGGGAGGAACCCCGGCCTCCCCGGCTCCCAGGATTCCGGTGGCCCGTTCAACGGCCCTGATCCGACTCGCAAGACTCCTGTATTCCTCCGGTGCCTCGGTTCGAAGCCAGGCCGCCCCCCTGGCGAAGAGCTGAAGCCGCGGCAAACGGGTTCCCAGAGTGTCTCGCTCCCGCCATTGGGCCAGCCCAACCTCCCGGGCGTACACGCGCTCCGCTACCTCGATGAGTTCCCGTTCTCTGGGCGATTCCGCATTCAGGGTCACCTTCTGAAGGCCGGACCGGATCCTTTCGGTCAGGGTTCGGACCGCTTCCCGATCATCTGCTGCATGGGCCTCCATCCAATGACCGGCCTCGATGGGGTCCCCCACCACGGCCACCACATGTCCACGGAAGAAGGTCTTCCTGGTATACGTGAGACCTACCGGGAGGATCTTCAGGCCCAGCTCCCAATCGTTCTCCTCCTCGGCCTGAAATGCGATTCGGGCTGTGCCTGTTCTGAGAGGAGCCAAAGATGCCTCCGAATGGGATAGCCCTTCCGGGTAGATCTGGATGGCCTCCCCTTGCCTCAGGGCCTCTACCGCGGCATCGAAGGTCCCCTGATTTTGCCTCATCCCATCCGGAAAATCCTGCTTCCGGTATACGGGCAGCCCCCCCATGGACCGAAGGATGTACCCTAGGATCCTCTGGTCGAAGAGCGGGGCTTTGGCCAGTGGCCGGGTCGGGCGATCCAGAACCCGCATCAGTACGAGGGGGTCCATGAGGGAGTTGGGGTGGTTGGCTACCACCATGAGCGGGCCGGCCGGAACGGGCCCACCACGGCGTTCGACATGGAAGAAGACCCCTGCCGCCCATCCGAAGAGCCGCGTGAGGAGAGTTTTTCCCTTGGACATTTTGGACCTATAAGTACCAGTAAGTACCAGGCCAGGCTCACTACCCTCCGATGCGTTGTCCCGGTGTCCAGGGGGCGCCCGCAGCCTTCAACGCTCCCTCCAGCTGCAGCAACTCTCCCGAGAGCCCCGCCAGAGACCCCTCCACCTCGCCGAGCTGTCGGGCGGCCACGCCCAGGCTCTGGCGGAAGGTCTCCGTGGGGGCCTCCGTGGTCCACCAATGCCCCCCCGAGATCTGTCCGACCCTGCCGAGGATGGAAGGTTGGCTGGGCTCCCAGAGGCTTCCCCGCACCCGGTCACCCATGAGAATCACGGAGATATCGGCCAATCGGTTCTCAAGGGCCGAAATCTGCTGAAGAAGATCCGGCTGGGCCCTGGGGGTCAGTAGGACCGCTTTCTCCATGTGGGCAAGGCGATTCAGGGATTCACCGACCCATGCGGCCGCAGACTCCGCCCGCCGCTGGACGTCGGCGGTCTCCTTCTGGAAAGCCAGGTTGTCGGTTGGGTCGCCCCGGGGAATGTCGTCCCCGTAGAGGTCCACGACTTCAAAGTCCCGGGGCTCGGCCAGAGGTCGGAGCTCTCCGTCTACCAGGCGAGCGAGCTGGGCTCGATAGGTGCCGGGGGCTACCATGGGGCCGGCTGGGGCGGGTCCCCAGATCTCCACGGGCCCTGGGTCCAACTCCACCGGGTTCGGGGCGGGATAGCGGAGATCCCAGGCGATCCTGTGGAAACCTTTGGTGTCGGGTCCCGCGAGTCGCCTTATTACGTTGCCCCGGGTGTCTGAGAGCGTGAGGATGATCTGCGGATCCTCGGCACGGCTCTCCTCGCTGAGGGCCTCCCAACCGGGGAAGGGAACGTTCTCCCCCCGCCCCCTGATCGCCTTCTCCCCCTCTTCCCGGAGCTCTCGGGGAGTCTTGGGATCCTCACCGAGGTAGTATGTGAACACGGCGCCAAAGGGCGGGTTAGGGGCATAGTAGTGGTCGCTTCCCTGATATCCCTGCCCCGGGACGCCGAGGTCCGTCGACTCTACGTACCGATATGTGGACCTGGTGGGGAAGAGAAGGGCGTCCCCGGCCAGTGCCTCAGCGGGGAGCTTCCGGAGGGGACCATAGTCGTCCAGGACATAGAAGCCACGTCCAAAAGTGGATGCCACCAGGTCCGATTCACGTCTCTGGATCTCGATGTCCCGGAAGGGTATGGTGGGCGCTCCTCCCCCCAGCCTGGTCCAGCGGTTCCCTCCCTCCAGGGTGAAGAAAACGCCGAATTCGGTTCCCAGGAATATGAGGTCCGGATCCACATGGTCCTGAGCGATGGACCAGAGGAGGTGCCGGGGCGGGAGATCCCCTGAGATGGAACTCCAGCTCCGACCCCGGTCCGTGCTCCTCACGAGGTAGGGTGAGTAGTCGCCTTCCTTGTGGTTGTCGAGAGCTGCGAAGACTGTATTGGCGTCGGCCACGGAAGCCTTGATGTCGTTGACGAAGGCTGTGGATGGGACGCCATCGATACTCTCCACTCGCCGCCAATTTGCTCCTCCATTCTCCGTGACCTGGATGAGCCCATCGTCGGTACCCAGGTAGATGAGGCCCTCCACGAGCGGGGACTCACTGATGGTGGTCGTGTTCCCATACCAGGACATGGCGCTGTTGTCGTAGAGTGCGCTGGTTCCCGGGGCCGTTTCCACCATGGGCATGTCATAGCGGTTCCGACCCCTGGAAAGGTCTCCGCTCACCGGTGTCCAGGAGTTCCCCCGGTCGTCGCTTCTCCATAGACGTTGGGATCCGTAGTAGATCCTGCTGTTGCTGTGAGGGCTGATGAGGAGAGGGGCATCCCAGTTCCAGCGTTCCGGCTCGTCACCGGGGGCGGGCTGGGGCTGGATGTCGAGAGGTTCCCGCGTCCTGCGGTCGTATCTCAGGAGATGGCCGTTTTGCCATGTGAAGTACAGGGTGTTGGGGTCCGCGTAGTCGATGGCTGTGGAGTAGCCGTCGGCCCCGTAGGTGACGAGCCAGTCCCGGTTCTGGAGCCCGTGGGTGCTGGTGGTTCTGGAAGGCCCGTAAAGGGTCCCGTTGTCCTGGGTCCCGCCGATGACGTTGTAGAAGGGCTCGTCGTAATCGAGGGCCATCTTGTAGAACTGGGTGATGGGGAGATTCGACACGTACCTCCAGGACCCTCCGTGGTCGAAGCTCTCGTAAAGACCCCCGTCCGACCCGGCCAGGAGGTAATCAGGGTCGTCGGGTACGAAGGCAAGCGCATGGTTATCGCTGTGTTTTTGCGGCTCTCCCAAGGGTCTGAATGCCTCGCCGCCATTATCGGTGACGTTGATCCACACATCCATCTGGTAGACCCTGTCGAAGGCATGGGGTGAGGCGTAGATCTCCTGGTAATAGTGAGGTCCTGTCCCGCCACTCGTGTAGCTGTTCCGCTTCGTCCAGCTCTCTCCATAGTCCTCGGATCGGTAAAAGCCCTTCTCATCCGCATCCGCTTCGATGGTCGCATAGACCACGTTCGGTTTCATGGGGGACACGGCCAGGTTGATCTTCCCCATGGCCTTCTTGGGCAGTCCCTGGGCCACCTCTCTCCAGGTCACTCCTCCGTCGGAGCTCTTGTAGATCCCCGACTCGGAGCCGCCCGCCAGGAGGGCCCAGATCTTCCGACGACGCTGGTAGGTGGCGGCGTAGAGAACGTCGGGGTTCAGGGGGTCCCGCTCGATGTCCGTGGCCCCGGTCTCGTCGCTGACTCCCAGGACCTGCGTCCAGCTCACGCCGCCGTCGGCGGTGCGGTAGACCCCCCGC
>JBDRDQ010000535.1:0-2432 GCA_043820695.1 Gemmatimonadota bacterium
ACTTCGAGCGTTCATGGGTTTAAAATCGCCTTCCATTAAACCCTCATATCCACGATAAATCCCTACACATTCTATATTATGGAAGGCACAAGTTCTAACAACAGAACGAATGGCCGCATTCATTCCTGGAGCATCTCCTCCAGAGCCGCCGGACTTCCGGGGATGGGAACGGTCCCGTACCCATGGCCAAGGTTCGCAGGCTCATCGACTCGAAGGGGAGCCTGGGTAGCGCCGTCGATCCCAACGAAGGTTCCGTCATTCAACCGAATGAGGATCTGGGCCCGCCCCCCGACGCTGGCCATGAGAGGGTCCGTTACCATGAGGGCGAAGGCGGTGGCCGCCGCGGCGTCAATGGCGTTTCCACCCTGCTCGAGAATGGTTCTGCCCGCCTCCATAGCCCCCACCGTGGGACCGGCGACCATGTATTCCGTTCCCTGGGCGGTTCTCTCTTGGGAGAGCCCCGACGTTTCTTCTTCGAAGGTCTCGCGGGTCGACACCGCTGCGCGTTCCGCGCGAGAAGTTTCCGCGCCACTCGGCTCCGCGGAAACGTCGGGCGCGTCGGCAACAGGAGGGGGACAACCCGCCAACAAACCAAGACCCAGGAAGATGGGAAACGCGAGCCTCATGAAACGCTCCCTTTTGCTGTCAGTTCAAAAAGAGTGTTACCCCAGGTCCCGGATTGAGGCCCAGGAGAAGCCAAATGCCCAGGTATGCGATCCAGATCACAGATAGGGTCATGGAATAGGGCAGCATGAGGGCCATGGCAGACCCAATCCCCACGTCCTGGTCTTCGTTCCGGTACTTCTCCAGCAAACCCAGAAGGAAGGGCAAATAGGCGGATACCGGGGAGATGATATTGGTGGTGGAATCCCCGATTCGATACGCCATCTGTGCCGTAGCGGGGCTCACGCCCAACTGGTAGAAGAGGGGGATAAAGATGGGGGCCAGTATCAGCCACTTAGTGAAGCCGCTGGTGATGAACACGTTCATGGCCGCACAGAAGAGAGCGAACATCAAGATCGTAGGGATCATCCCGATCTCGAAGCCCCGGATCAAGTCTGCCCCCCTTACGGCGATGACCGCCGTGAGGTTGCTCTCCTGAAACAGGTGAATGAAGAGGGAGGCCGGAAGGCAGACCACCAGGAAACTGGCGACTCCCGCCAAACCCCTCTGCATCATTTTGGGCACGTCCTTTTCGGATCTCAGCTTCTTGGCGGCAATTCCATAGGCCACCCCCACCAGGACAAAATAGACGAAGAGGATGGCGATAATTCCCGAGATCAAGGGTGATCTGGGGAGAAGTTGGCCATCTTCGTTCCGCAGGAGAGCATCGCCGGGGACGGTGATGAAAAGGAGGACGATAAAGAAGGCCACCGTGGCTATCCCCGCAACCAGGAGCCCCCGCTTCTCATCAGCGTCCAGGTGGAATTCTTCAGGGGACTGGGCCACGAAGTCCCCGGAAGGACGGTAGTCCCCCAGGTAGGGGACAATGACCTTTTCTGTGATGACGGTGACCACGGTGGCCAGAACCAGCGTCGACCCCATCATGCAATACCAGTCCATCAGCGGATGGACGACTGCATCGACGGCGAAATGGCTCACCGCCGATTGGGTGATTCCGGCAAGGACCACGTCGGTTCCCGCTGGAAAGATGTTCGCCGAGAACCCTCCGTAGGCAGCAACGTATCCGGCACACACTCCCGCAACCGGGTGCCTATTCAGGGCCAGGAATATGGCTCCCCCCAGAGTCGGCGCGATGATGATCCCGGCGTCGGAAGCGACGTTGGCGCAGATCCCCACCAGGGCGATGACGAAGGTGATTAGGAAGGCAGGAGTCCTTTGGACGATGGTCCGGATGACGGCGGAGAAGAATCCGGTATGTTCCGCCACACTCACACCCAGGATCATGATTATGACGAAGCCCACCGGAGTGAAGGTGACGTAGATGTTCACGAAGTCCTGCATCGTCGCCTGAATGATGGACTTCTGGGCCAGACTCAACACCCGGACAAGGTTGGCGATCTCCTCTCCCGTTTCGGGGTCGATGGTGACGTAGGAGACGGCGACGCCCAGCTGGGACAGAAGGATGGAGAGCCCCACTACCGCACCGATGAGGATGACGAACACTGTGAAGGGGTGGGGCAGGAAATTTCCGATTCGCTCGACGGCCCCGATGAGGCGACCAAGGAGCCCGGGGGAGTCGGGCCCCATCCCACCCACCATCCCCGGCTCGCCTTTCCCCTTCCCCATCATCTCAGCTCCTCGGCCATGGCCAGAAGGGAGTTCGCGACCAGGGCCGTTCGTTCGGGAATGCTGGAGATGTAGACGAATTCCTCAGAGGTATGGTACCCCTTGCAGATGGGACCCAATCCATCCACGGTCGGCACCCCGGCGCAGCCGAAGAAGTTCGAGTCCGAGGTCCCCAGGCGGTG
>JBDRDQ010000536.1:0-2644 GCA_043820695.1 Gemmatimonadota bacterium
GCGCTTACGACTGGCTGGTGGAGAATCTGCCCCACGTGGATCCCGACCGGGTTGGAATGATGGGATGGAGCCATGGAGGGTTCATCACGATTCATTCCATAACCCGGGAAGACCATCCATTTAAGGCCGGTGCTGCCATCGTGCCAGTGACCAACCTAATATTCCGGCTTTCCTGGAAGGGGCCGGGGTACCAGCGGAGCTTCTCAACTCAAGAGAGGATCCAGGGGCTTCCCTTCGAGCAGCAGGAAATCTACAAGGAGCGGTCTCCTTATTACGTCGTCGACGACTTGAAGACTCCTCTTCTGGTTCACGTGGCCACCAACGACGAGGATGTGGACTTCGAGGAGGGTGAGCCCCTGATCCACAAACTCAGGGACATGCATCCTTTGATTACCGAGACTCGGATCTACATCGACCCCGAGCCGTGGGGTAGCAGCGTAGGCCACGCGTTCAGCCGCCGTGTGGACCGGGAGACGTTGGAGCGGGTGGACTCCCCGTCCCAGATCGACTCGTGGAACCGGACCTGGACCTTTTTCGACTGGTATCTCCGGCCCTACGAGACGGGGCCTACGGTGAAGGATCACTCAGCTCGGTAGGAGTATCCGGTTTAGTTGAAATGGTGGGCGGGGCCGGTGATCCGGCCCCGCCCAAACTCTCTTGAAGTTGGCCTCCGGAATCAGGATCAGGGTTGGCGACCCGCTTCGTATACCACCTTTCCGCCCGCCACCGTGACCAGGATTCTACCCTCCAGGAGCTGGCCCGGCTCGGTGCTCCCCACCACGAAGGGATCGAGGTTCATCACCGTCAGGTCCCCCCTCATTCCCAATCGGATGACCCCTGTGACCTCGTCCAGGAATTCGGCCCAGGCTCCCCATGTGGTGTACCCTCGGATGGCTTCTTCCGGAGTGAGCTTTTGATCCGGATGCCAGCCGCCGGATGGCTGGAGTTCCTTATCCCGACAAGTGATGGCGGCGTGGAGTCCGTAGAAGATGTCCCAGTCCGATCCAGGGAGGTCGGAGTTGAGGAGGAGTCGGACACCGGTTCGCCTCATGGTCCGCCAGGCGTAGGCGCCGTTGATGCGGTCTGGGCCCACGCGGTCTTCGGCCCAATCCATGTCCTCCGGAACGTGGGGGGGCTGCATGGACGCTGCGATTCCCAGCTCCACGAAGCGCTGGAAATCATCGGGATGGACGACCTGGGCGTGGACGATCTTATTCCGCAATGGCCTGGCTTCAGGGCTCTGGGATAGAACCCTCTCCAAGAAGTCCAGGGTTTCCCGGTTTCCGGCGTCGCCGATGGCGTGGATCTCGGCCTGGAAACCGGCCGCCATCATCCGTGCCACCAACTCCTGGTCAAAGCCATAGTCCGAGCCACTGACTCCCCGGTGTCCCGGCATGTCCGAATAATCTTCGATCATTCGGGCGCCGCGAGAGCCCAGGGCCGCATCATAGAACGCCTTCACGGATCGGGTCCGTAGCATGGACTCGGTATCGGTGTCAGGTCCCTTTTTCAACCACTCTTCGCAAAGCTCGGGGTCTCTGGCGGCGAGCATGGAGTAGACCCGAAGGGGTAACCGCCCCTCGGCTTCGAGTTGTTCGAATGCTTCCTGGTATCTACGGTTTGAACCGGCTTCGTGGATGGAGGTGAACCCGGACTCCGCCATCACCTCGAGCCCGGCTAGAACGTGGCCCATGGTCTCCTCCAACGACGGCACCGGAATGTGTTCTTCCAATAGGAGGATGGCCCGATTCAGAAGGACACCGCTTGGGTTTCCCTCTGCGTCCCGGACGAGCTGGCCTCCGACCGGGTCTGGCGTGTCCGATGTGATCTCGGCCAGCTCGAAGGCCATGCGGTTTCCCCACCCTGCGAATCCGTGTAGACCTCGAAGGTAGACGGGATGGTCCGGAACCAGCTCCGAGGGGAGTTCCACGGTGGGGTAACGATCGGCCCAGGCACCCTCGTCCCATCCGGACCCCAGGATCCACGTTCCCAGGGGCGTTTGGGCCGCCCGCTCGGCCGCGAGGCGCACGGCCTCCTCCTCGGTGTCCACGTCCACGAGGTCGACTTGCGAAAGGAATTCCCCCAGTTGCACCAGGTGGACGTGGGATTCGATGAGGCCCGGGATGACTGTGGCGCCCTCGAGGTCCAGGACCTCCGTGTCGGGGCCTCGGAAGGCCTCGGCCTCGGGGGAGGATCCCACGAACACGATCTCGCCATCCCGGACCGCGATGGCCTGGGCGTCCGGGTGCCATCCCCCTTCAGAATCGTAGGGGGCATCAGGGGCCGGGCTACCGTCCGTGTCCGGCTCAGCCCAGTCCAGCGTATAGACCCGCCCGTTGGTGAGGAGGAGATCTGCGGCGGCGGGAGGGGAGTCAGCGGCGGTGCATGAGAGTAAGAGGAAAGGGATGAGCAAAGGGATTCCACGCAGCATCATGGTCCTCCTCCGTGTGCGGTCGACTGGAAACTGGCGGTCATGCCCCCTGGGAGGACCCGACCGGTGATCCGAAACAAAGTGTCTCCTCAACGGGACTCCCACCATGGGTGGAGGGCCAATCGCCGAACCCTGCATCGATCCTTTCCCGTACGGCTCCTCCGGATGACATTGGAGTCCTTGGAAGAGCAACTCCCCTGGTGCCCCCGGCAT
>JBDRDQ010000537.1:0-13768 GCA_043820695.1 Gemmatimonadota bacterium
GGTAATCGGACAGAAGTACTCGGGCCGGGGGGGGTATGCCGACTATTACGCCGGAAACTTGCCCCTGGTGCTGACGGCGCCCCACGGCGGGAGCCTGCGTCCCACGGAGATTCCCGACCGGAGCTGGGGGACCACGGGGCAGGACTTGAATACCCTTGACCTGATCCTCCGCGTCCGGGATGCCATCCATCAGCGGACGGGGGCCTACCCTCACGTCATCTACTCCAATCTCCATCGCATCAAACTCGACCCAAACCGGGAGATCGTGGAGGCGGCGCAGGATGACCCGGAGTCGGAGCGGGCCTGGTGGGAGTACCACACCTTCGCCGATCGGGCAGGGGACGTGGTTGAAGCGGCCTTCGGGGAGGGCTTTTACATCGACCTCCACGGCCACGGGCACGAGATTCCTCGTCTCGAGCTCGGCTACCTCCTCTCCTCCACCACCCTTTCCCTCGCAGACGAGTTCCTGAACAGCCCCATCTACGTCGGCGAGAGCAGTGTTAGGGTCCTGGCCGGGAAACCGGGCGCGACCCTGGTTGATCTTATCCGGGGCCCCAAGGCATTGGGCACGCTTCTCGAGGCCAGGGGGCTGCCCGCAGTGCCCAGCCAGAGTCAGCACAGCCCGGGGAACGACCCCTTCTTCAGTGGTGGATACAGCACCGTCCGCCATGGTTCCCGGGATACGGGGAAGGTCAGCGGGGTCCAGATCGAGTGCAATTTCGCTGGCGTCCGGGACACCGCTGAGAATCGCCAGGCCTTCGCCGAGGCTTTGTCCGATGCCCTTCTGGCCTACTTCCCAGCGCATTTCGGGATGGAGCTGGCAGCGGCACCGCTGGCGATCAGAACTCCCTGAAGCGCACGACCCCCCACATCTCGGGGAGGTGCATGTTGACGGCGAACTGGGGAGACCAGACCCAGTTGGATTCGGGATGGGGGTTCTCCCGGGTCGGAGTCTCGGTTTTCCGGTAGGCGCCGTCAACAACCTCCAAAGGCCAGTCCACACTGGAAAAGTTGACGCGCCAGCTGTCGCCGAGGTTGGGCGGGAGCACATGGTCGTCATGTCCTGGCGGAATGAGGCTGCTCCACGGAATCGCCATCTCCACGGTCCATCCCCGGTCATGGTCCGTGGGGTCGTTAAGGGTCCCCATTAGCGAAACCCCCGTCACCAGGCCCGCGGCATCCCACCCGATCTCGGCCCTCCCGCCCTGGTTGTATGGTTTGTTCATGAAGAGGTCGAAAACGGTGCCCATGGCATTGATCTCGATCTCGAAGTAGGCAAGCCCATCGCCATCGGGGTCCAGGAAGACCTCGAAATCGTCATCCTGGTAGATGATTGCGTCCCGGTCCTGGAGGGTGGCCCAAAGATGGGGTTCCTCCATTTCGGCTCCGATGTAGAGATGTTCGTCGTCCCAGAGGATCTTGGCCCGGGTCCGAAAGGGGGGTACGGGGGCTTCGTGCCCCAGAATATCCACAAATTCCTCGGTCCAGGGTGCGGTTGCCCAAGCGGATTCGCCAAGAATCCCGTCGATGGTGATGGGCTCCCAGGCCCGGGGGGCGTCATAAACCCTCTGGGCCTGGGGTAAAAAGATGAGGCACGATGAGGATGCAAGAACGATCGGAAGTTGGAACATGGGGGGAAGGTGGGGTTGGGATGGCGGGAGCGGCAAGCGGGGGAGCGGTCCGAATGAGTGGTCGGGTCGGGTGTTTGCATAGGGGGAGGCCCGGACCCCGGTTCAGACAAAATCGTCCGATTCCGTGTGAAGGAAATCTGGGATCCGACGTCCCCCGGGACTCGCATTATGAAATCGTCCTAGAAAACCGGGACCGGATCAGTCCTTACTGCGTCCATCGGTCTGAGGCGCAGCCAGCGGCCATCCGGGGGAAGATGTCCATCGCTCTCGAGCATGCGGAGAGGGCCGCGGGGTTGGGACCAGGGACGAAAGCCCGGTATAAACTTGCGTACGGCCATTTAAACCGGAACCGCCCCAAAGCCGCCATTGAGGCGCTGCGCAAGCTGGATCCCGATCAGGAGCCCATGGAGGGCTGGTATTCCTACCATTCGGTTCTCGCCCGGGCTCATCATCAACTCGGGGATTACGAATCCGCCGGGGCGTCTCATGGTATGAGCAGGCGGGAATGTAAAGGAAGCTGTAAGCCTCATGGAAAAAGCCATGAGCCTCGGTACAGCCTTCAACATCTGGTGGCATAGGTATCCGGGCCTGGAGGATGTTCTGGCCCATCCCGCATGGCAGGAGCTCCTACGGCCGAAAGGGTAGGCAGGCCGGATCGGCTTCGGTTGGCGGAACTCCGAACGCAAGGGCGGCTCCTGGCGGGAGCCGCCCTTGTACCGCCTCACCGTCCTCCTGGGCCGCCCATGTCAATTCGATCAAACCGGGAGTAGACCGTGTTCGGAGCGATTCGGTTCCAGATCTCTTCCCCTTCTTCCGCGGCCGCCGTGTAGGCCTCGGCTTCATGGATCGCGTCGTATGTGGCCTGGTCCGGCCACATGCCCTCCAGAAGGTAGTCGAATCCCAGCGGAGTAGCGTCGGGAATCTGGGCGCCGCCGGCCTTCCAAAGCCCGTATCCTGCACCTTGATATCCCATCCCTTGGATGGCGGCGTTCATGGCTGAGAACATTCCCACGAGATCCCCCTCGGTAGCATTGGGGGGCAGGTTGAGAAGGGTAACAGACTTTCTGGCTGTGGGAGTGGGGTTCGGCGTGGAGAAGTGGTACGTCATCGCCTGCCATTCCCCCCCCGCCAATACCCATGTCAGGGAAACGGCGGACACCATCGGCCGGCCCACGGTTCCGTCTTTGAAGAATTGGATGAAGGTCACAGCCTGAGTGACCTGAACGACCTCCGGCGATAATGCCACAATCCGAGTTTCCGTGACGTTGGCCTCTTGCTTTTCGAGGGCCTCGAAGTACGGGCGATAGGCTGCTATTATGGCAGCCTTTGATTCCCAGACGAAACCATTGTCGACGAAGGTCATGTCCGGATCATCGGAATAAAAAGCCATGCCCTGGTCGAAGGAAGCGGTTCCCCAGGCATCCCAGAAAGCCTCGAGCTGGGTTGCCACCGCCGCCTCAGCTGCGTCGAGATCGGCTTTCGAGAAAGTGGCTGCCGGGGATTGGCAACTGGAAAGGGGGATGAGTGCGAGAGTGAAGACGAGCCGAAGGGAACTTTGACGCATAATGACTCCTCCGTGTCGGGTACTCCTCTGGGGGGGAAGGGTCCGCCCCAGCCTGAACGGAACGGAGAAAACATGGGGGTGCGGATAGACGGCGAGCAAGGCCCCCCGTGCGCCTCCAGTGCGGCCCCCATGCGCTTCCGCCGCGGCGTTTTCGGTGGGTCGGCTACTCCTTACAGTTACCCCACAGTCACCCCAGGATGGATTCCTCCAACCCGCTGACCTCGTCCACCAATTGCCACCGATCCGATCCTACTCGCCGGCCTTCGTCGGTTCCCTTGATGCGGGCAACCCAAACGGGGTGTGAAAGGGTTTTTCCCTCTTTCAACATGGCCTTTGTGGGCAGAGCCGCTTGGCAGAACTCTTTGTCAGGGAGGACCCCCTTCCGGTCACGGTCCACCTTGAGAGTTTGTTTCTTTCCGACGACCTGCGGCCCGCTCCACGGTTTGGGATCCCCTTCCTCGTACGTGGCGAAGGTGATGAGGTAGAACTTCCCGCCGATCTTCTGCGGCTTCAGGTCGCCATCCGCCAATCCCCGCCCATCGAATTCATAGCTCATGTTCGGGACCTGGAGACGAAGCTCGTAGGTGGAAGCAGACCGTTTCTCTCTGGCCAACCGAACCAGCTTCCCGCGGATGAGATACCGTAGGATCCCTGCGGGGAGCTTGCCCAGGAGGTGGACATGGCTGTCGGCAATGACATCCACCAATCGATTCTCTACGACCTCGAAACCGGCCCTCACATCCTTCAGGTACCGGGCCCGGTGCTTGGAAAAGTCGGGTTTCTCCGGGAGAGCCCGCTCCTTGATTCGGCCTGCAGTTTGGAGGAAGAGTTGGGTGCAGTACCGTGCCACCTTCACCTCGTGCTCACCGGCCAGCTCGGACATGAACCCCCCGAACCCGTTGGCCACCCGACCCGGGAGTTCCTCCAACCGGCCGGGATTGCCGGGGTCGGTGGCCGGGGAAATGGCCACCAGCCGGCTCCGCTCCATCTTTCCTTCCAGGTCCATGACCCGGTCCACCGCCGCGAAGGTCAGGGCTCTCAACCAGGCGCCTCGCTCCTCTTCGGGGGCGGAGCCCGGCCCGGTTACGAAGGTCCTGACCTCTTCTGGGGCTCTCTGCCGGAGGCCCGATAGAGGTTGACCCGGTCCCCCCTCCTCCACGATGACCCGCCTCAACTCTCCCTCCAGGGTCAGGGCCCCCGCAGGGATCATGACGCCGGTTCTGTCGGTTTCGAGAAGCTCCTCAAGCTTACCCGCCAGCGATTCCAGCACGGCTGGGGCCGGGTCCAACGCCAGGCTCCCCGCCAACTCTTCTCGTATGAGGTTCCGGATCCGGAAGTTTTTCCGAGTCTGAAAGACCTTGTCGGCCTCGATGACCCGGGATTCGTTTGTGATGGCGGTGAGGAGGGCTCCGGTGAGGGGGATCAGGCGGTCCAGCGAGCTTTTCCTGTCGAGGTTGGGTCCGTCGAGGAGCCACCGGCCGTGATGGGGCATGTCGAAGTTGGCCTTGGGAACCACGACATGAGGGTCCACGAAGAGGATAAGGCGCTCGAAATCCTCCTCCGGATTCTGGGCGTCGATGAACGATGCCAGCCGAAAGGCCTCCCGGACCGGCTCATTATTGAAGGTTCCGCCGTCGAAGTAGGTGAAGACATGGCGGTCCTTCCCCTTGAGCGCCTTGGGCCACCGGGAGCCGGAGCCGTCTTCCGTTTCTCCGAATTCGTAGGCCCTCCGCTCCAGAGGTACGGGTTCGAAGGCGAAGGGAATGGCCCCGGAGGCGATGGATGTGGCGGCCATTTTCCCCCACCCTCTGCCTTCGAAGAGGGATCCTATGCCCCGTCCCGTACCCTGAGTGTCCCTCACCTTGGGGCCGGCGTGGTATCGGCACCACCGGCGGGGGAATGCATCGGGATCGGTGAGGGAGTCTGCCTCCACGGGGGTGAAGTGGAGGTCGAAGACGCGAAGCTCGCTATGAACGTTGGAGGTCATGCCGTCGGAGAGACCCAGAAGCCCGAACTCCTCGGTGGGGAACTCCCCTGTGGCGTCGGCCACGATGGGGGTGAGGTTGGCAATGGAGCTGGCGAAAAGGACCCGGTCTGCCAGGATCTGGCGCTTGGAGAGGTCGATGCGTGTCTCGGTTCCGCCGTTTTCCGGGTCCGGAAAGGCAAGGTACCGTTTCGCCAACCCCTCAATGGCTCCTCGATCCAACAAAGCTGCCGTGAACCGGATCCTTCGCTCCGCCTCCGGGGAGGTCAGGCCAAGGAGCTTCTCCAGGCTTATCTCCCGAACCCAGACCTCCTCCTGGACGTCCTGGAGAATTTGAGCCGCGATGATGGCGCGCTTGGAGTCTCGTGATTGTCCCGTGAACTCGGCCCCGAACTCGTCCATCAACCGAACCTTCGCGGCCATCATGCGATCCGGATCAGGATGGGCCAGTCCCCGAAGCATGAGTGCGAGGGACATGGACCCGGCGCTCGCCCCACTGAATACGTCCGCCTCCACTCGATGGTACGGCTGGCCGTTTCGGTCGATCCCCCTCAGGAGAAGGAGCTTTAGCGCCTGGGAGAGCGCCGCCCCATTGAAGGTTCCGAGTGAGTTTCCGCCCCCCATGGCGAATCCGACGCGCAGGGTCGTGCCCATGGTCCGCTCCTTGTTGGCTACCGCTCTCCTCGTCTACGCGCCCCATACCTCCCGAGCCACTCGCAAGAAGTTCTCGGCCAGGATCTTCTCCACGTCCCGCTCCGAGTATCCGTAGGCCAGAAGACGATCCGCCACGCCGACGATCTGAGCGTAGTCCTCAAACCCCTCCACCTGCCGACGGGGGGACCGAAAGTCGGCTGTGACATGCTCGTTGTACTGGGCGGCGATATCCGGATACTCGGGTGGGTTGAAGGGATCGTGGGGGTGGTCGGGGTAGGTGCCGATGGACATGTCGGTGCTGATGGCCACATTGTCGGTGTTCCCTGCCATGTTCACGACATGATCGATGAGCTGAAAATACTCTTCCAGCGTGGGGCGGTGGGTGGTGTCCGGCCGCATGCAGAGGGGCCCCCAGGACACCAGGGCGATGACGCCTCCCTTGGAGAGGCAGGCACGTATCTGCTCGTCATCGATGTTCCTGGGGTTGGGCACCATGGCGCTGGGGTTGGAGTGGCTGAACACGCAGGGGTGTGCGCTCCGATCCATGATTTCAAGGGTGGAGCGTTTGCCCGTGTGACTGCAGTCCAGGATGATTCCGACCCGGTTGCATTCGTCCACAACCCTCTGGCCCAGACGGCTGAGGCCGCCATCGGTCCGGTCCAGGGCCCCGTCCGCCAGTTGGTTCGTGGCATTGTAAACCAGGAGCATCATCCGGAGGCCCAGGTCGGCGAAGGCCTGAATCCTGCCGAGATCATAACCCACCCAATCGCCGTCCTGTGCGGCGAGCAAGAGCCCTGCCTTTCCTGCCCGCTTGACCCTCCGGATATCCTCCACCGTCTTCACGACTTCCAACCCTTGATGCTCCCGAGCCACCCCGTGCCAATACATGATTCCGTCAGTGGCAGCCCGGACATCAGCATGGGGATCCCAGGCCGTGACCCCGTACGCCGTGACCCCGTGCCGATGAGCCAGATGGAGATCGGCGTCGGGCCAGATCTGCATGCACGGATCCACGTAGATGAAGGGCGGGTTGGAGTCCAGCACCGTGTGGACGGATTTCCCGTGGGAGGTTTGTTGGGGGGCGGAAGTGTCGGGGCCGGCGGGGTTGGCCGCGTTCAAAGGGGTGGCGCCAAGGGCCAATCCACCACCGGCCAAGGCGCCGCCGGCTCCCAGAGCCGACCCTCCCACGCCGGCCACGGTTGCCTTCTTCAAGAATTCGCGACGGGGGAGTGTTTCCTTGCGTGGGGTTGGCTCGTGGTGGGGGAAGGTCATGGGGGCTCCTCTTCTGGTGGCTTTCCGAATTTCCAGCAAGATACGGCTTGCAGACGATCGGGGCTTCTCCCGTCAACTTCACCACCGTTTCCCACTTTCAGGCCCTGGCCCGGTCTCGGTATACTCTGAGATGCACATCTTTCCCCGACTTTCCGCCCAGGGGATTGAAGTCGAACGGAGGGGTCCTACATGAGTTCCCTCCGGCGTTTCCTCGTATTCCTGGGCCCGTACCGGATTCAGGCCGGGGTATCGCTTTCCTTGCTTTTTGCCATGGTGGCGGCCGACCTCCTCATCCCCCGCCTGACCCAGAGGATCATCGACCACGGCATCCTGGCGGGGGACCTCCGGGTCGTCGTCACCACTTCCCTGGTGATGCTGGGGGCCTCTGCCCTATCGGCAGCCCTGGCCCTTGCCAACAACTACCTGTCGGTGCGGGTCGCCATGAGCGTGGGGGCCGACGTGAGGAGTGCCCTGATCCGGAAGGTCCAGACCTTCTCCTTCGGGAACCTGGACAGGCTCCAGACGGGCAAGCTCATCGTCCGCTCCACCAGCGACGTCAACATGGTGCAGATGATCGTGATGATGTCGCTCCGGATCCTGACCCGGGCGCCCATCTGGGTCATCGGCGCAACCGTTCTCCTGGTTCTCACCAGCCACCGCCTGGCTCTGATGATGGCGGCCTTCGTGCCCGTCATCGTGCTTCTGGTCTGGCTATTTTCCGGGAAGGTCCGGCCCCTCTTCTTGGGAGTCCAGGAGCGCCTGGATCGGCTCAACACCGTCCTCCAGGAGAACCTGGCGGGGGTCCGGGTCGTGAAGGCCTTCGTCCGGGCGAGGCACGAAGAAGAACGGTTCGACGAGGCCAACGAAGGGTTGATGCTTCAAACCATCGAAGTCTCGGAGCTCCTGGCCGTGTTTATTCCCGCCATGCTCATGGTTCTGAACCTGGCCGTGGTGGGTGCCGTCTGGATCGGAGGCCGAACCACCATCGAGGGGGGGATGACGGTAGGGGAGGTGGTGGCTGCAATCAACTACCTCTCCTTCGCCCTCTTCCCCATCCTCATGCTGGCGGGGATGATGGGGCCGGTGGCGGCGGCCGATGCGTCGGCGGGCAGGATCCTCGAGGTTCTGGACGCCCCTCCGGAGGTTCTCTCCGGGGAAGGGGCCCGAAGACCGCAGGTCCCCCGGGGACGCATCGCCTTCGAGAACGTCACCTTCGGCTACGATGGGAACGGCGCCGAGCCCGTGTTGGCAGGGGTCTCCTTCGTGGCCGAGCCGGGAGAGACCGTTGCCATTGTGGGGGCCACCGGCTCGGGAAAGTCGACGCTGATCCACCTCATCCCCCGCTTCTATGACGTGACCGGCGGGCGCATCACCTTCGACGGGGTCGATATCCGGGAGTTGGATCTTCATGCTCTCCGGGCTCTGGTAGGGATCGCCCTCCAGGAGGCGGTCCTCTTCGGGGGAACGGTCCGGGAGAACATCCGGTTCGGCCGGGGGGACGCTCCGGAGGAGGAGGTGTTGTCGGCGGCCCGGGCGGCCCAGGCCCACGAGTTCATTCAGGGGCTCCCCCAGGGATACGATACGGTGATTGGGCAGCGAGGCGTGAACCTTTCGGGGGGACAGCGTCAGCGCATCGCCATCGCCCGGGCCCTCCTGGTGAAGCCAAAGGTCCTCATCCTGGATGATTCCACCAGCGCGGTTGACGTGGAGACCGAGGTTCGCCTGCAGGACGCTCTGGATGAACTCCTGGCGAGGTCTCGGGACACCACCACCCGGTTCGTGGTGGCTCAGCGAATCAGTACGGTTCTCCTGGCGGACCGGATCCTGGTGCTGGACCAGGGCCGGATCGTGGCCGAGGGATCCCACCGGGAGCTCCTGGAATCGAGCCCCATGTACCAGGATATCTACAACTCCCAGCTGGGAGGGCTTGGGGCAGGGGGAGTGACGGCGGGGGAGGAAGGGCGCCGTGGCTAGTGCAGACGAGGGCCGGAAGGCCCCGGTCCGGATGATCGGCCTACCGGGTCCCGGAGGCCGCGGCCACGGCCACGGCGGCGTGGAACGGGCCAACGATCCCCGGGGGGCCCTGCGCCGGCTGATGGACTATCTGGGTCCCTACAAGAGAGGCCTGGTCCTGGTCCTGGTTGTGGCTGCGTTGAGCACCGCACTGGCCCTTGCCGGCCCCTGGCTCATGGGCCGGGCCATCGACCACTTGGTGGACCGGAACCTGGAGCTACTTCTTCACTTCACCCTCCTCATGCTGGGGGCCTACGTCCTGTCCTCCGTGGCCCAGGGCATCCAGGGCGTTCTCCTGGCCCGGTTGTCCCAGCGCGCCATGCTGACGCTCCGGGGTGATCTCTTCGGGCACATGCAGACACTCTCCCTCCGGTTCTTCGATTCCCGGGCCCAGGGGGACCTCATGAGCCGGCTGACGAACGACATGGACACCATCAGCCGGGTCCTCACCAACAACGTGGCCCAGCTCTTCACCGGACTCCTGACCCTGGTGGGGATCATGGCTGTCATGTTCGCCATGAACGCCTGGCTCGCGCTGGGATCCATGATCGTCTTTCCCCTCATGATTGGCCTGGTGGCGGCCGTCGGGAAAAGGACCCGGGGGGCCTTCAGGGGCTACCAGACCAACCTCGGCAATCTGAACGCGGTCCTGGAGGAGACGTATAGCGGCCAGCGGGTGGTGCTGGCCTACGGTCAGGAGGAGAGCGCCCTGACCAAATTCGACGAGGCCAACGAGGCGGTTCGGTCCACCGGGACACAGGCCATGACGCTGGCCTTCCTGGTCATGCCCATGATGGGGATCCTCGCCAACGCCAACGTGGCCATACTGGGCGGGCTGGGGGGCTGGATGGCCATCAACGGGATGGTCACCATCGGCACCATCGCCGCCTTCATCACCTACTCGCGCCGGTTTGCCGAACCGCTACGACAGCTGGGCGATCTCTACAACCAGATCCAGGGGGCTCTGGCTGGAGGAGAACGGATCTTCGAGATCCTGGACACCTCCCCCGACCAGAGCGACGCACCGGACGCCCTGGAACTCACCGGGGTCCGGGGGGAAGTGACCTTCGAGAAGGTGACGTTCTCTTACGTCCCAGGCGTTCCCGTGTTGAAGGGGGTCGACCTTCACGCCCGCCCGGGCCAACGGATCGCCCTGGTCGGGCCCACCGGTGCAGGGAAAACCACCCTGGTGAACCTCCTCTCCCGCTTCTACGACCTGGACGAGGGGACCATCCGCATCGATGGAGTGGACATCAGGGGGATGACCCGGGACAGCCTGCGGCGCGAGCTGGGAGTGGTGCTGCAACAGTCCTTCCTCTTTGTCGAGTCGGTGAAGGAGAACATTCGCTACGGGCGCCTGGACGCTACCGACGAAGAGGTGTATGAAGCCGCCCGGTTGGCTCAAGCCGACGGCTTTATCCGCAGGCTTCCCCAGGGGTACGACACGGTCCTCTCGGAGCGGGGCGCCAGCCTATCGGAGGGCCAGCGCCAGCTTGTGACCATCGCCAGGGCCATCCTTGCAGATCCGGCGATCCTGGTTCTGGATGAGGCCACCAGCTCCGTGGACACCCGCACCGAAGTCCACATCCAGAAGGCCCTTCGGGAGTTGATGAAGGGGCGCACGAGCTTCGTCATCGCCCACCGCCTCTCGACGATCTCCAACGCGGATCAGGTCCTGGTCATCGACGAGGGGCGCATCGTGGAACGAGGTACCCACGTTGAGCTTCTGGCCCGGAAGGGCTTCTACTACAGGTTGTACATGAGCCAATTCCGGGGGGAAGGGGGTGGATCGGGTTCGGGGTGATTACTTCCGGGCTCGCATGTCGAGCTGCGCATATCCCCACATGATTCCGCCAGCCAGAACGTTCCCATCGGCGACGGCAGCAGGACAGAGTATGAACGGAGCTGGGGGGAGGGGGGTAACCAACGGCGATCCGCGAGGGGAGTTCCGGGAATACGCCTCGGCCCGTTGACCCATGGCGGCACTTCAGTAGGGCGGTTCTCCCTGGGACTGACCTCCGCGGCGGATAATGGGTCGGATACATGAGCGACGTTCGAAAGGCGACGGCCGGCGGTCACCGGGCGGAGGGACCGCCAGGGACGCCTTCCGGTGGGGAGAAGGGCCGACCCCTCGCCCAGACCTCGAAGAAGAGCCGATCGTACGACCGTTCCATCGTGGACGGCCCCATCCGCAAGGCTGTTTGGACCATCGCCTGGCCCACCATGCTCCAGAATGTCATCGGTGGGCTCCAGGGCCTCGTCGACCATGCC
The DNA here is from genome assembly GCA_043820695.1 of Gemmatimonadota bacterium. Lineage (GTDB taxonomy): Bacteria > Gemmatimonadota > Gemmatimonadetes > Longimicrobiales > Gaopeijiaceae > JABDNZ01. The sequence goes on from JBDRDQ010000537.1 coordinate 11,390, forward strand.
ATGGTAGGGCACTACGTCGGATACACCGGAAACGCAGCCATCGGCGTGTCATGGCAGATCTTTCTGGTGGTCGTGGTGTTCATCTCCTCTCTCTTCACGGGAATGGGTGTCCTGGTTGCCCGCTTCACCGGGGCGAACGACCGCGAAAAGGTGAACCGCACGGTTTATCAGGCGTTCCTCACGGCCGCCGCCCTATCCATCGGAGTCATGGCCCCCATCGGGTACATTCTGGCCCCCTCGCTTCTGAGCCTGATCAACGCTGCGCCGGAGGTGCAGGTGGAGGCGCTCCCGTATCTCCGGATCATGTTCTTGTTCAGCTTCGGCATCATGGTCTTCTTCATGACCGGGGGCGCGTTCCGCTCGGCAGGCGATGCCCGGACTCCACTCCGGCTTGGGATCATCCTCACCGGATTGAACATCTTCTTGAACGTCATCCTTATTCGCGGCCTCGGACCGATTCCGGCCTACGGTACCGCCGGGGCGGCGATGGGAACGGTCATTTCCGGGGCTGTAGTTTCTCTGATCGTCCTCTGGATTCTCCTTTCCGGATGGGGCGTTGTGGCCTTCCCCCGAGGGGGGCCGTGGAGGCCTGACTGGTCCATCATCAGAGAGCTTTTCCGCTTCGGCCTACCCACGGGCGTGCAGGGGATCGCTATGAACGTGGGTGGGGTGCTGATGCTTCGTTTCGTCGGCTCCCTTGCTGAGAGTGCCGAGGCCCAAGCGGCCTACGCGGTGAGTTATGGACAGCTGTTCTCCTTCATTACATGGACGTCGGTGGGCCTGATGGCGGCGGCGGCCGCTGTTGGGGGCCAGAACCTGGGGGCGGCCAGGCCGGGAAGGACCGTCCAGGCTGTGCATTCGGCTGCCGGGATGGCTCTCTTGGTGGCGCTCCTGATCGGGTCTCTCTTTCTCTTCATCCCGGACCAACTCCTGGGGGTGTTCGGGATAACGGATCCGGTCACGGTCCGGATCTCGGTCCAACTCCTCCGCTATCTCGCAGTCTCAGGCCTTTTCGTGTGCGTGGCTCTGACCTACACGGGTGGGCTCCAGGGCACTGGGGATACCAAGGGCCCCTTGTACATTTCCCTTGTCTCCCAGGTCGTGATCCCAGTTGGACTCTGCTGGGGGATCCAGGGAACCCGAGGCCTTAACGCCGGTGACATCTGGCTCGCCATTGTTTTGGGTCATGTCACGCGGGCCGGTCTGAGCCTTTTCCGCTTCAGGCAGGGGAAGTGGAGGGACATCGAGGTGCGGGTGGCGTGATGACGAAGGCCGGGAGGCGGTGATTCCCCCTGCCGGCCTCCGCCATGATCCGCCCTAGGAGGCTCCTCGGGAAAGGTCGTACATCTTCACGTACTCCACGTTCATCTCGTCCCAGCCCATCCCAAGGATGTAGTCCTGTCCAATCTCCATGGGGTTGAAGTTCTCCGGAAGGGTGACCCGCCCCACGAGGGCGCCTTCCGGATCGAAGACGTTCCAGGCCCGGTTTTCGAATCCGGGGCGCTGGAAGTCTTCCACCCACAAACAGTCCGAACTGTCGGCGATAAGGGCTCCGTGGGGAGGGAAGGTCTCCGCGAGGGGGAGGGCCCCCAGGTAGGCCCGGATCTCAGCCTCCTCATTAGGGTTTCCGACCTGGGCCACCACGCTCTCGATGTGCCTTTCTCCATCGGCGGGCGTGGTCGACGTCGGCTCCCAATCCATCCGAATGAGACGGACCAGGGCGCCCGAGGGATCGTACACCTCGATTTCGTAGCTGTCCTGGTCGCTGAAGAAGAAATAGTTGGGCGACACCGTGGCAGTGGGGCCCTTGGCGAAGGGGATGAGGGCAGGTCTGGAGTCCTGGCCTTCTCCCTCCATGTCTTTGATGAAGAACTCGGCCCCGTCCTTGTCTCCAAAGTCGGTGGCGAAGGTGCCGTCCGGCTTCGCCGAGCGGTAGAAGGTGCCGGCACGATTCATCCCGTTCTTCAGTTCGCCGATTCGCCGCATGTCGAAGGCGCCGCCGTAGACGGTCTGTCCGTTGGCGAAGCCACCAGATGGGTTCAAGTAACCCCCCACGTCATTGGAAATCCGGGCCAGACCCACGAAGCCCAGATCGGGGTGGACGAGGGTGAGCCGGTGGTGTGCCCGGTCTACCACCATGAGGGTGTCACCCACGCATCCGGCGAGAACGGGCGCCTCGAACTCCTCAGGGCCCGCCCCCTGCTGGCCGAAGGCTCGGAGGAATGTGCCATCGGAGGCGAAGACCCGAACCATCCGGCTGCCGCTGTCCACGGCTCCGATCCGGCCGTCGCTGAACCGGTGGACCCCTGCCAGGCCGAAGAATTGGTAGACCTCTTCCCCCTCAACCGTGCCTATGGAGAGGGACGGTGCATCGGACAC
>JBDRDQ010000538.1:0-13771 GCA_043820695.1 Gemmatimonadota bacterium
GCTTGCTTCGGCTCCCCCGACTCCGCCTTCCATCCCGGACCGCTCCCGGGCAGCGAGCCGGTCGACAGCTGCAGGATCCGCAGCGTCTCCAGGCGCCCCGGGCCCGGTGTGGAAAGCGTGAGCGCCGCCTGGAGGCTCGGCTCCATCCGGCGCAAGAACGGCCCCGGATGCACCCCCAGATAGACGATGAAGATGAGGATCGGCAGCAGGAGGGCGATCTCCCGCGCGTTGAGGTCCGGCATCTTCCGGTTCTCCTGGTGAACGAGCGGACCGTAGAGAAACCGTTTCACGAGCCAGAGCATGTAGACCGCCCCCAGCACCACGCCGGTCGTCGCGACCACGGCCGCGAGGCGGTTCGCGCCGAAGGCCCCGACAAGGACGAGGAATTCGCCGACGAACCCGTTCAGCCCGGGCCGCCCGATCGACGAGAGGGTCACCAGGACGAAAGCCGCCGCAAACCACGGCACCACCTGCGCCAAACCGCCGAAATCGGCGATGAGCCGGGTGTGGCGCCGCTCGTACATCATGCCCAACAAAAGGAAGAGAGCCCCCGTGGAGATTCCGTGGGAGATCATGACGATGAGTCCTCCCTGAAGCCCATTCACCGTCAGGGCGAAGATCCCCAGGACCACGAAGCCCATGTGGGCCACCGAGGTATACGCCACCAGTTTCTTGGCGTCCGGCTGCACCGCCGCCACCCAGGCCGTGTAGACGATGCCGATGATACCCAGGACCATCATGACCGTGACCACGGTGGGATGCTGGGCCGCCCGAGGGAAGAACGGGAGGAGGAAGCGCAGGAAACCGTACGTCCCCATTTTCAGGAGCACGGCCGCCAGCACCACCGAGCCCGGCGTGGGCGCCTCCACGTGGGCGTCGGGAAGCCAGGTGTGGAAGGGAAAAACCGGCACCTTGATGGAAAAGGCCAGGCAGAATGCCGCGAAAAGCCACATCTGTTCCTGGAAGCTCAGGGGAGCGTTCAGGAGGGCCTGGTAGGCAAAGGAGGGTTCTCCGGTAACGCCCTGTGCCGCGAAGAACAGGTAGAGCAACGCCACCAGCATGAGCAGGGAGCCGAACGCCGTGAAAAGGAAGAACTTCACAGCCGAGTAGATTCTCCGCTCACCTCCCCAGACCCCGATGATGAAGTACATGGGGATGAGGGTGATCTCCCAGAAGACATAGAAGAGGAAGAGGTCGATGGAGATGAACACCCCGACCACCCCGGTCTCCATCAGGAGCATGAGGGCGTAGAAGGCCTTCTCGTGCTTTTTGATGTAGTTGAAGGACCCCAGGATGGCCACGGCGGTGGTGAACGCCGTGAGAATCACCATGAAAAGGCTGATGCCGTCCAGAGCCACCGCATAGCTCACGCCCCAACTGGCAATCCAGGGGATCGAGCTCTCGAACTGGAAGGTGCCGACCCCGGGATCGAAAGCCCACCAAAGGCCCAGGCTCAGAACAAGGAGGACCAGGCTCCAGCCGAAGGCGACGTGTTTCGCCCGGGTTGCAGGACCCATGAGCACAAGCCCCATCCCCAACAGGGGGAGCCAGAGCAGCGCGTGGAGGATCCAGTTGCCGAATCCGATGGAGTCAAGGAAGGAGAGCATTCGCGTCTTCCCCCTAGAAGGCGACGACCCCGAGGATCACAAGAACCCCGATGGCCAGAAAGAGGGCATAAGTGTTGACCGAGCCGGTCTGGAAAAGGCTTCCGAACCAACCCAGCGCTCGAGCCAGATTTCCCACACCGTTCACGATTCCGTCTACAACGCCCGCATCGATGACCTTCCAGCTGAAACGGGAGGCCCTGATGAGGGGCTGGACGATGATCCGATCGTAGAACTCGTCCACATAGTACTTCATGAAGAGAACCTTCTTGAAGCCGACCGGCTTCGGAGACTCAGCAGCCGGCAGGATCTTGAATCCGCCCACGATCCGGGCCGATACCAGGACCACGGCCAGAGCCGCTACCGTGGAAAGGACGGCCCAGAGCAACTCGCCACCCCCGAAGGGAGAATGGTGGGCAAAATCCCCGGCGTTGGCAGCCTGGATCTCCGTGGCCACCCCGGCGATCGGATGGAGCCATTCGTGCAGCCACTCGGTCATGGGAAGCAGGCCGAACCCACCCAGGAACGACTCGGAGATGGCATGGGGCACATTCACCCAGCCGCCGAAGATGGAGAGGAACGCCAGGATGGCCAGAGGAACCCACATGACCCAGGGCGCTTCATGGAGGTGCCGCGCCTCTTCCTTACCCGTCCGGTTCTCACCGTGGAAGGTCATGACCATGAGGCGGGTCATGTAGATCGCCGTGAGCATGGCAGCGGCCAGGGCCATGATCCAGATCAGGGTGAACCAACCCCCGAAAACGCCATCGGCCCGTGCTCCCGCCATCCAGATGATCTCGTCTTTGGAGAAGAACCCGGCAAAGGGCCAGATCCCTGCGATGGCCAGGGTGGCGATCCACATGGTGAACCAGGTGATGGGCATGAACTTCTTCAGCCCACCCATGTTCCTCATGTCCTGGGGGTCCGCATGGTTATGCGTGTGGTGGAGGGCGTGATGCATGGAATGAATCACCGCCCCGGCCCCCAAGAAGAGAAGGCCCTTGAAGAAGGCGTGGGTCATGAGATGGAAAATCCCGGCTGCGTAAGCCCCTACCCCCACCCCGATGAACATGAAACCCAACTGGGAGATGGTGGAATACGCCAGGACCCGCTTGATGTCGTATTGAGCAAGCCCGATGGTGGCGGCAAAGAGGGCCGTCACAGCGCCGATCATCGCCACCGACAGGCCGCCCACGGGAGCCAGGGCGAAGAGGACCGAGGTCCGCGCGACCATGTATACACCCGCCGTGACCATGGTGGCGGCGTGGATGAGAGCCGACACGGGCGTAGGCCCGGCCATGGCGTCCGGCAGCCAAACGAAGAGTGGGATCTGCGCGCTCTTCCCGGTGGCGCCCAGGAGCAGACACAGGGTGATGGCCGTTACGATCCCGCCCCCGAACACGAGGGCATTCGGAGCCGCCTCGAAAATCTCCGCGAAGTTCAGCGTCCCAAAGCCTGCGAAGGCCCCAAAGCCCGCGAAGAGGAGGAACATGGCCACCAGGAATCCCAGGTCCCCGATGCGGTTGACGATGAACGCTTTCTTGCCCGAATCCGCCTTTTCCTTGTCGGTGAACCAGTACCCGATGAGAATGTAGCTACAGAACCCCACCCCCTCCCATCCCACGAACATGAGCAGGAAGCTGGCACCCATGACAAGGGTAAGCATGAAGAAGATGAAGAGGTTCAGGTAGGCGAAGTACCGGGGATACCCCTGGTCCTCCCCCATGTAGCCCACGCTGAAGACGTGGATGAGGAACCCCACCCCCGTCACCACCAGCATCATGATCATGCTGAGCTGGTCGAGCTGGAGAGCCACATCCACCTCGAACGCACCCGAATCCATCCATGTCCAGTAGTGCCGGATGACGGGCTCGTGCAGCTCCACCCCCAGCATCCGGGTGAAGTTCACCAGGACGATAAGGAAGGCCAGGCCCAGGACCCCGGGTCCGATCCAAGTGGGCAAACTGTGGGTTAGAGGGCGTTTTCCCCCCTGGAAGAAGTCCAGCTCCGCCCCTCCCCTCAGAGAATCGGCGGACCGCCTGGAGGCGGCCAGAGCCAGAGCCCCGTTCAGGAGGAATCCCAGGAGAGGAAGGAGAATGACCAGACCGGGCAGGAAGGGTTCGAACGCCTCGCCGGCGGCCCCGTGGGCCACCTGAAGCTCGTGAACCTCCTGCAAAGCGAAGTACCCCAGTGGGAGAGTCATGCCCCTACCACTTCAAGAGGTTGAAGTTATTCACGTTGACCGTTTCGTAGTGCCGGAAGATGGAGATGATGATGGCCAAACCCACGGCCGCCTCCGCCGCGGCGACGGTCATGACGAAAAAGACGTACAGCTGCCCCTCGATACCCAGGTACCTGGAAAGGGCCACGAAGGTGAGGTTGACCGCATTGAGCTGAAGCTCGATGCAGAGGAACATGATGATGGCGTTCCTGCGAACGAGGACGCCGAAGGTCCCTACCGCAAAGAGAAAAGCGCTGACGATGAGGGCTTCAGTAAGCATGCTTCCTCACACCCTCCTTTTGGCCAGGGCAAGAGCCCCGACGATGGCTACCAGGAGAAGGATTCCCGTGACCTCGAACGCCACCACGTAGTCGGTGTAAAGGGGATGGGCGATTGCCCCCACCGCCCCTTGGGTCGCCAGGAGGGCATCGATGGCCTCAGCTCCCTGGGCGTTTTGATAGATGGGGAGATCCTCGGCGCCGGCACCATAGAACTGAAAAGCCAGCACCCCCGCCATGGCCCCCGCAACCACGAAGGCGAAGATCGCCCAGGCGCCCCCCTTTAGGTCTTGCCGGTAGTCATGTCCCAGGTTCAGAAGCATGATGACGAAGAGGAAGAGGACCATGATCGCCCCGGCATACACGATGATCTGAATCGCCGCCAGGAAGTGGGCCTCGAAAAGGACATAGATCCCCGCCAGGGACGCCAGGGTCGCCACCATGAAGAGAAGGCTTGCGACCGGGCTCTTCCGCGTCACCATGGCGATGGCGCTGCCTATGGCCACCCCACTGAAAACGTAGAAGAGGAAGTGGGCGCTGAAGAGGAAGTCGAAAAAATTGGCCATGGGTTCTCCCCTCATTCCGACCGGGGATCTGAAGGATCCCAGAGGAGGGCAGTGGGATGGTCCTGCTCCATGAGACGGTCCAGATCGTAAACGAACCGATCCCGGGTGTACTCCGCGTTCTCGAAGTGAACTCCGACGTGAATGGCCTCTACAGGGCATACCTCCTGGCACATCCCGCAAAAGATGCAACGGAATTCGTCGATCTCGTACACGATGGCGTATCGGTTTCCCTGGTCGTCTTCCCCACCGACGAGGCGGATGCAGTTGGAGGGGCAAACGGTAGGGCATAAGCCGCAGGCCACGCACTTCGGCCTACCGTCGGCATGAACCTCCATGCGATGGGTTCCCCGCCAACGAGGGGAAAGATTCGGCCGTTCCTCGGGGTACTGGAGGGTGACCTTGTTGGGATTTACAAGATGCTTGAAGGTCAGGGCCATCCCCTTGAGGGTGGCACGTAGATACGACGTCCTGACTCCTTCCGGGCGCCGTACGACCTTTACAGTTGGTGGCATCAGAAATCTCGTCTTTCTTGGGTTCAATCTCCGGAGGTGACCGAGAGGGCCTTTCTCTCCGAATGAAAACGCTCGTGGGCCTCAACGGCGGCACCCCCAAGGGTACGACCCCGATCCAGGACCAGCAGGAAAAGCCCGGTGCAGACGGCGCTGACCAACGTCATGACCAGCCCGAAGGTGAATCCGTAGGCTACCTCGAGCTGGTCTAGGGCCAGGATCGTTGCGGCCACGACCATGACATAGGCCAGAGCCACCGGCAACATCACCTTCCACCCCAGCTGCATGACCTGGTCATACCGGAACCGGGGCACCGTCCACCGGACCCAGATGTACACAATCACGAAAAAGTAGGTCTTGGCGGCGAAGGTGATGAAGGTGAACAGGGTCTTCCACCAGGCCAACTCCGCTGCGATGGGCGCACCGCCCTCGGTGAATCCCCGGATCCATTCCCACTGACCTTGAGAGACTTGATACAGGAAGGCGTCATCCCCGGTCCAGAAGGGGATATCCCACCCCCCGAAGAAGAGGGTGGCCATGAGAGCGGAGGAGGTGAGCATATGGGAGTACTCACCCATGGGGTACATGGCGTACTTCATCCCCGAGTACTCGGTATGGAAACCACCCACCAACTCCGACTCCGCCTCGGGCATGTCGAAGGGCATTCGGTTGGTTTCCGCGAAGGCCGAGATGGTGAAGAGGATGAAGGCTAGCGAAATGGGGAAGGCGAACCAGAAATTCAGCTGTTGCTGCTGCCAAACCATCTCGGTGAGCGTGACGTTTCCGGCCATCATCAGGACCGCGACCACCGACAGACCCAGCGCCACCTCATAGCTCACCATCTGCGCCGAGGCCCGGAGGCCGCCCAGGAAGGAGAACTTGTTGTTGGAGGCCCATCCACCCATCACGATCCCGTACACTCCAAGAGAGCTCAGGGCCAGGATGTAAAGGATCCCGATGGGCACATCGGCCACGATCATCTGCACCACATAGGACTCCCCGATGGGGAGGGGCGCGGCGAAAGGAACCACGGCGAAGGTCACCAGCGCCGGGGCCAGGGAAATTACGGGGCCGAGCCAGAAGTACGGATAGGCCGCAGCAGCCGGCCTGGTTTCCTCCTTCAGGAAGTTCTTGAGACCGTCCGCAGCGGGCCGGAGAATGCCGAAGGGTCCCACCCGATTCGGACCGTACCGGTCCTGGATGAAACCGGCGACCCTTCTCTCGACCAGCGTCGTGAGGGCCACCACCAGCATCACGCTGAAGAAAACCACCAGGACGATGATGGTCTTTTCAATGAGGAACAGGGTTTGCTCGTTCATGGGCTCGTTGCCTCAGTCCCCCGCGACGCCGGCGGATCTTTTCACCGGTGCGCCCCGGGTTCCCATATCCCGATAGGTGATCTCACCGAACTCAGGGACCTGCTCCCCGACCCGGGCGAAGGCCTGGTCGGCAGTGGCGGGGGCCTCCGACTCGGTGAGTTCCGCCAGGAGGGCCCCCAGAATGAGCCAGGCCGGTCGGGAAGAGCCTGGGGAATGTAAGCCCGGCCAGAAGCGCTGCACGCGGCCGTGGACATTCGTGTAGGTGCCTTCCTGCTCGGCGAAAGTGGTGATCGGAAGGACGTAATGGGCGTTGCTAGCGGCTTTCGACGGGTAGCTCCCCAGATAGATGAAGAGCTCTGCTTTGGCGCCGAAGTCCTCCGTCTCCCCTTCGAGGGGGTCCCCCACGACGATGAGGACGCCAGTGTGGCTGGCCAACCCTTCGACGCCACCCCTGCTGTCGTCATCCCCAACACGGGTGAACCCGAAGATCTCCGCTCCACTGACATTCGGGGCCAGATCCTCTCTCCGGGCCAGGAGTGGGAAGCCCGGAAGCGGAATCTCACCCTCCGTTCTCGGGGACCGGTAGACCACATCGACCCTTCCCATCTCCGCCAGGAGAGCCTTCAGAAGCCCCATCTCCTCATTGGAGGAGTGGGCCCAGGTGATGGCCTTCACCTCTCCCTTGGCTTCCTTCAACCGGCCGAGAAGGGAACCGAGAGCCTCTGCCCACCCCTGGATTTTTCCATCGACCAGGGGGATTTCCACCCTATCCGCCCGGTTGATCCACTCGTAGTTGGCACGGCCGAAGTCGCACATCCACCAGCCGTTGACGTCCAGGTTTTCCCTGGGCTTCAGCCGCTGAACCAGGTTGTCCCGGGTCTGGAGAGTGATGTTGCAACCCTGGCTGCAGGAGGCACACACCGAGGGGGTTCGATCCAGATCCCAGGCCCTGGCCTTATGGAGGAAGTCCTTCGAGACCAGGGCGCCCACCGGGCATATATCCACGATGTTCCCGGCGAAGGGCGAGCCTTCCAAACCGTCGTCGAAGAAGGTGTCGATGATAGCCCGGTTCCCGCGCTCCACGACGCAGAGGCGCTCATCCTCAGCCACCTCCCGCATGAAGCGAACACAGCGGGTGCACATGACGCACCTGTCGCCGTTGAAGAGGACATCGCCTCCGAAGTCATCTCGGCCAAGAACCCTCTTCGGCTCCCTCCCACGCCCGTGCTTCCGGCCTTCGGCGAAAACGTAGTCCTGGAGTTGGCATTCCCCGGATTGGTCGCAAATGGGACAATCGAGCGGGTGATTGACCAGGTAGAACTCCAGGACCCCGGTGCGCTGCCGCTGGGCTAGCTCGCTGTTCGTATGAACCACCTGACCGTCGGCCACCGTGGTCTTGCAGGCAGGGGCCAGCTTAAGCCATCCCTCCACCTCCACAAGGCAAAGCCGGCACATGGCTGGAGAGGAGAGCCCCGGATGGTAGCAGTAATGGGGGACCTTGATCCCCAGCGACTCTGCTGCCCGAAGGATGGTGGTTCCCGTGGGGACGGTAACCTCCGTGCCATCAATGCTCAGGGTGACGGTCTTTGGACGTTGCTGATCGGTCATGATGCCACCCCAACCTTCTCCCCCGTCCGGATCCTGGACAGGTACTCCTCCCGGAACTTGTTGATTGAAGATTTGACCGGCGCCGCCACCGAATCGGAGAGAACACAGATGGTGGTGCCTTCCATCTGGCTGGTGACCTCCATGAGCGTGTCCAGGTCCGCTTCGGTGCCCCTGCCCTCTTCGATTCGACGGAGGATTTTCTCCGTCCATGCGCTCCCCTCACGACATGGAGTGCATTGGCCGCAGGACTCATGGGCGTAAAAGCCCACCATCCGCCGAACCGCTTTGACGATGTCGGTGGAATCGTCCATGACGATGACCGCGGCACACCCCAATTGGGAACCGGCCGCGATCACCCCCTCGAAGGACATCTCGCAGTTTTCGCATTCCTCGGCATTCAGGATGGGCACCGAGCTTCCACCAGGGATCACGCCTTTCAGCGCCCGGCCCCCCTTCATCCCGCCACAGACGTCGTTGATCAACTCCATGAGGGGGAAGCCCAGGGGCAACTCGTAGTTCCCCGGACGCCGTACGTGGCCGCTGACGCAGAAGAGCTTGGTCCCGGGGCTCTCTTTGGTTCCGTTCGCCCGGTAGGCCTCAGCCCCCGCCTGAATGATGAAGGGTACCGAAGAGAGGGTCTCCACATTATTCACCGTGGAGGGCATTCCCAGGTATCCGGCTTGGGCCGGGAAGGGCGGTTTCACCCTGGGGGTGCCCCTCTTCCCCTCCAGGGAGTTCATGAGAGCCGTTTCCTCCCCGCAGATATAGGCGCCTCCCCCGCAATGAACGGTGATGTCCACGTTCACCCCGGACCCAAGGATATTCTCCCCCAGGTAGCCCGCCTCGTAGGCCTCCTCCACCGCCCGGGCAAGAACCTGGGTGGTCTCGAAGAATTCACCGCGGCAGTAGACGTACGCCTGCTCCGCCTGGATGGCGTACGCAGCGATGATCATCCCCTCGATGACCTGGTGGGGAGTCCACCGCAGCAGCTCCCGGTCCTTGAAGGTCCCGGGCTCGGACTCGTCGGCGTTGCAGAGGAGGTAGTGAGGTCGGGTTTGTTCCTTGGGCATGAAGCTCCATTTCACCCCAGCCGGGAAGCCGGCCCCTCCCCTTCCCCGAAGGCCCGAGGCCTTCACCTCGTCGATGATGGCGTCCCTGCCCATCTCGAAAGCCTTGGAGAGGGCCTGGTACCCGCCCCTGGCCTTCCAGCCTTCCACCGTCCGGGCTTCCGGCTCTCCGAAATGTTTGGAGAGGATCCGGACCTCTTTTTCGTGTGTGTATGGGTATGCCATCTATTCACCCCGGGCCTTGAGGCGTTCCAGAATCTCCGGAACATCCTTGGGCATCACGTTCTCGTAGTAACGGGAGTTGATCTGGACCGTGGTCGGGAACCCGCATCCCGCCAGGCATTCAGCCTCGATGACCGTGAAGTTCCCGTCCTTGGAGGTTTCCCCCGGTTCGGTGCCGGTGTTGTTCAGAAAGGCCTGCATGACATCGTCACCACCACAGATCCCACAGCTGATGTTGGTGCAGACCTGTATGAGGAAGCGCCCGACCGGACGCTTGTTGTACATGGTGTAGAAGGTGGCCACGCCCCGAACGTATGCGGGGGAAAGCTCAAGGAGCCCGGCTACCTGGTCCATGGTTTCCGGGGAAATGTGTCCTCGGACCTCCTGAGCCATGCCGAGGGTGGGGAGAAGAGCCGAGCCGGTATTGGGGTACCGGCTCCGAATCTTCTCGAACCGCTCCTTATAGGGCCCCTCGAAGAGCGGAGCCTCGGGATCCTTCTCGGCGAGCATGTAAGGGTAGGTCGAGGTCCCTGAAGGATGTCCACCCTCCGGAGGACGTTTTCCCACGTACTCTTCACCCCTGACCTGGGCCTCGGTGAGATCGAACTCACCGGTGTTTCCCGCCCAACCCGGGTTGTTGAAGGGGATCTTCCGCGCTTCACTCATCGGTCAATTTCCCCCAGGACGATGTCGATGCTGGCGTTGATGGTAATCAGGTCGGCGATCAGGTGACCCTCCAGGAGCTTCGGAAGAGCCGCCAAATTCACGAAAGAGGGAGGACGGACCCGCCACCGAACCGGCTTGGTCCCCCCGTCGCTCACCACGTACATCCCCAACTCCCCCTTGGAGGCCTCCACCGGGAAGTACGATTCCCCCACCGGAGCGCTGATTCCGTCGGTGATGAGCTTGAAATGATGGATCATGGACTCCATGTCGTTCATGGCGTCCCTCTTCGAGGGGAGGGAGATCCTCGGGTCCGGAACATCCATGGGACCCTCGGCCTTCGGAAGCCGGTCCAGGGCCTGATGGAGAATTCTCAGGCTCTGCCGCATCTCCTCCATCCGCACCAGGTACCGGTCGTAACAGTCCCCGTGCTCCCCTACCGGAATCTCGAAGTCATAGGTCTCATAGTCGTAGTAGGGCTGGTCCTTCCTGACGTCGTAAGGCACGCCGCTGCCCCGGAGGTTCGCCCCGGTGAGGCCATAGTTCAGAGCCTCGTCCCCTGAGATGACGCCAATCCCTTGGGTCCGGCCAAGGAGTAGCCCATTCTCGTTCAGGAGCGTCTCACACTCGTCCAGAGTTCGCGGCAGCCCGTTGCAGAAGTCCCGAATTCCCTTGTCCCACCCTTCGGGCATCTCCGACATCATTCCACCGACCCGGGTGGCGGAGGTGGTGATGCGAGCCCCGGTGTAGGCTTCATGGAGGGTGTAGATTCTCTCCCGCTCCTCGAAGGTGTAGAGGAAGGGCGTGAAGGCTCCCACGTCCATGGCGAAGGTGCCGAGCCAGAGGAGGTGCCCGAAGAGCCGGTCCAACTCCATCATGATGACCCGGGTAAGCTTGCACCTCTCCGTGACCTCGATCCCCATCATGGCCTCCACGCTCATGACGTGGGCGCAGTTGTAGATGAGGGGCGCGAGGTAGTCTATGCGGTCGGTGAGGGTGACGATCTGATTGTAGGTCCGGTACTCCGCCAGCTTCTCGAAGGAAGAGTGGAGATACCCGATGTGGGGAATGCACCGAACCACCGTCTCCCCATCCAGCTCACAAATCAGGCGAAGCACACCGTGAGTAGCCGGGTGCTGGGGCCCGATGTTGACGAGCATGTTGTCGGATTCGATGTCGGGTTCCGGGAGGTCGATGGGTGCAAGGGGACCCATGACGGGCCTCCCGCCCACCCCCATCTCCGGATTGCGGCCGAGAGTGAACTCGACGGTTTTCTGGGCCATGTATCTCGTATCCCGTTTCGCGCTCTTACGCAGTCCTCAGGAAGCTCCTACTTGGAGGCTTCCACCCCTGACTCCGCCTAGGTATCCCTTCCAACCGGCGGAAGGGCTGGAGGCCCTTCGACGGGCGGCAGGGCCTGGGATTCGCCGCCGAGCTCGATCTCGGCGTCGAAATAGTAGTGCTCCAAATCCTGACTCAGCGCCCTCCTGGTTTGCTCAGCCCGGGAGAAGCGGCCGCGGAGCGGAAAGTCCTTCCGGAGAGGATGCCCTTCAGCGTAGTCGGGGGGCATGAGGATACGCCGGAGGTCAGGGTGGTTGTTGAAGGTGATCCCGAACATGTCGTAGACCTCTCGTTCCAACCAATCGGCCGCCATCCAGAGACCGCATACGGATTCGATCTCCAGAGGAGCGTCCAGGGGCAACTCGGCTTTGACCCTGAGGGCCTGCTTGTGGAAGAAGGAGAAGAGCTGATAGACGACCTGGAGCGGACGATCTCCCCCAAAATCGACAGCGGTCACATCCCGCAGAAGGTCGTATTGTTGGTCCGGATCGTCCCGGAGCCACCTGAGGATCTCCAGGCTCCGCTCCGGGAGAATGAAAACGATGTGTTGGTTGTTGGCCACCACCTCGTGCCGGAGTACCGCCTCGCCGAACTCGTCCCTTAGAGCCGTCACGGACGGATGAAGCGCGGCCGGGGACTCAACCGGTATGGAGGGTGTTTGAAGCTCAGAGGAAGGTTTCGCCCCCTCCGCCACCAGATCGAAGCTTGATTTTCCGTCAGCCATGCCGCTGCCCTTTCTTCCCTTTCCGCCCTACGGGAGCCGGTCGCCGGGACGGTTGATCGCATCCGTCCGGACGAGCCCGCTCACCCGATTCTGCCTGGTCGAATTCCCGAAGGGCCCTGAGAGGGACGCGATCTCCTCGTCGTCGGCTCTGGGTTTGGCCACGGCCGCCGGGTCTTCGGCCCTGAGGATGGCATGCTGACTCAGACTCTCCTGCCTGATCTTCTCCTGAATCATCATGAGCCCGTAGATCAAACTCTCGGGCCTGGGCGGACACCCTGGGATGTAGACGTCCACCGGGACCACGGTGTCGATCCCCTGCACCATGGAGTAGACGTCGAACACTCCCCCCGTGCTGGCACAGGCGCCCATGGACACACACCACTTGGGCTGGGGCATCTGGTCCCAAATCCGGCGCAGAACCGGCGCGAACTTATAGCTCACCCGCCCCGCACAGATAAGGACATCGGCCTGCCTTGGGCTGAACGACATCCGCTCCATGCCGAAGCGGGCCAGATCGAAATCGCTGGCGTAGGATGCCATCATCTCGATCCCGCAGCATGCGGTGCCCAACGGCATGGGCCAGAGTGAGTTCCTGCGGGCCCAGTTCACCAGGAAGTCGATCTTCGAAGTCAGGAACGCAGGGGTGCCCTCCCCCAGAAGGCCGGGGGACTTCCCGACCACCTGAGGAGGAACCTTGTCGATCAGTCCCACTCAAGGCCTCCTTTTTTCCACTCGTAAAGAAGTCCAACCGCCAGAACGATGACGAAGAGGGTCACCGCCAAAAAGGCGCTCCATCCCAGTTCCCTGACCTTAACGGCCCAGGGGATCAGAAACACCGTCTCCAGATCGAAGACGATGAAGCTGATCGCAACCATGTAGAACTTCACGGAGAACCGGGCCCGGGTGTCACCCAGCGGGATCATCCCCGACTCGTAAGGCATCTCCTTCTGGGGAGTAGGCCTCCGAGGGTTGAGGATCGTCGAAATGGCAACGAAGCCAAGCGCCGCTGCGATCGAGGCCGCGAAGAGGATCAAGAGTGGAACGTAGGATCCCGCCATGGGAATGCCCTAGACGTGTGTGAAATCGGTCACTTTTTCGGACGCCCGAATGTAGACGAGGCCCAGGGGTAGGTCAAGCAAGAGCTTAGGCCCCGTCGAAGGGGCGGAACTAGCATGTTCCATGCCGTTTGCATGGGGCCGATCCTGCCGCCTATCTTGCCCCCCTCCACCCTCCATTCCCCACCTTTCCACGCCAGCCAGGTGAAGGACGGGACCATCTCCTACGGCCTCTCCTCCTACGGGTACGACATCCGTGTGGCCCCGGAGTTCAAGGTGTTCACCAACGTCCATAACGTGGTCGTGGACCCGAAGAACTTCGACGCCCGTTCTTTCGTGGACGTCCACGCGAAGGAGTGTATCATCCCGCCCAACTCTTTCGCCCTGGCCAGAGGTGTACGCCGGGGAGGGGATCGCTCAGCTCATCTTCTTCCAGGGGGATGAGGAACCTGAAGTGGCCTACGCCGACCGGAAGGGAAAATATATGGACCAGCGGGGGGTGACCCTGCCGAAGCTTTAGCTTCAGGGGCGCGCCCCAAAACCCCAAGTCTGAGTCCTTCCGTTCTGTCTACCTCACCCCACTGCGGCTCCGGT
>JBDRDQ010000539.1:0-2033 GCA_043820695.1 Gemmatimonadota bacterium
GTCCCGACCCGTCAAGGGCAGGCAGGCCCAGTGGATGGAGTCTGCCCTGCGTGCGGTCGGGGTCCTGAACTTCGGGGCCATAGACTGGGTCCTCAATTCTGGAGCGCACGTACCGATTGACCAGGTCCTGAAACAAAGCGCCATCCTCGAGCTGGACGCCCTCACCAACTCCGACAAGACTTTTCTGATCGAATCCCTGCTCCTCTGGATCCACCACCACCGCATGAACGAGCCCGGGAGGGAGAAACTGAAACATGTCTTGCTGATCGAGGAAGCCCACCACGTCCTCCTGAAGAAGAAGCAAGAGCTCACCGGTGCGGAAGCTGTGACAGACGTCATCCTCCGAGAGATCCGTGAGTTTGGAGAAGCCATCATCCTCCTGGACCAGCTTCCCTCCCTGATCTCCAGGCCCGCGCTCGAAAACACCTATACCACCATCGCCATGAACCTGAAGGAAAAGGGAGACGTCACTGCCGCGGCCAAAGCCATGCTCCTTGAAACGGATGAAGCTCGTTACCTCGGGCGCCTCCCGGTCGGGTGGGGGATAATCAAACTCCAGGCCCGGTGGGTGAAGCCGTTCCTGCTTCGGTTCCCACTGTTCGCGATCAGAAAAGGGGTGGTGACAGACCAACAAGTCCGTGACCAATACCAGGAGACCATGAAGCCGGAAGAAGCCGCGCGCCTGATGAAGGCCACCACGGACGGAATGGTGCGGTTGGTGCAAGGGGTTGTCGGGAGGGGGGAATCCGGACCTGGAAAGAAACAGGACCACACATTGGGAGTCAAAGATGTTTCGGAGGGGGAGCTGGAATTCCTCGAGGATGTGCACACGCATCCGGTGAGTGCCGTGACCAAACGCTACTCCCGCCTGGGACTGAGCCCTAAGCAGGGAACCCGGCTGGTGTCACGATTGATTGACCGTGGCTTCCTCGAGGCGGCCACGGTGCCGATCCCCGGCTCCCACGTGAAGCTTCTCGAACTCGCTGCACCCGGCCGCCAGATCTTGAACCTCCCAGAGCCCACGGACCGGCATGGAGGACCAGATCACCGATTCTGGACCGAGACCATTCATCGAGAGCTCAGACAAGCCGGCCTGGATGTCCGGAAAGAAGCCCCCTTGGGAGAGGGCAAGACCGTGGACCTTCTGGTTACCCGAGACGGGAAGCGGATCGGGATCGAGGTCGAGACCGGGAAATCGGACTGGAAGGCTAACCTGAGAAAGTGTCTCAGTGCCGGTTTGGACCAGGTGATTCTGGCCGGGACACGGGCAACTGTTTGTCGGATAATAGCCAAGAGTCTGGATGATCGCGGAGAAGTGGGGGTCGCTCCAGCGTGGAGAGCGAAGGACATCATCCAGGATTGGAAACGAGACCCGTAAGCCCCTATCTACCACTTTTATAAAGACTTCAAGAGAAGATAGAATTAGACGGCTGCTTTGGAACTGACTGACTGCTGACGGAGGATCCATGCCAGGAAATCACAACGAAATAGAGAAGCGTCTCTGGGACGCCGCGGATGAGCTCAGGGCCAACTCCAAGCTCAAGGCCTCCGAGTACTCTGTCCCGGTCCTGGGGCTGATTTTCCTCCGCTTCGCCGACCACAAGTTCACGCACGGCGAGGAGCAGATCTCGAAGAAGAGCTCCAAGCGCCGCCGGGTTGGCAAGACGGACTACAAGGCGATGGGAATCCTCTACCTCCCTGAAAAAGCCCGCTTCAAGAACCTCCTCAACCTGCCCGAGGGCGAGAACATCGGGAAGGCGATCAATGAAGCCATGAAGGCAATGGAAGAGGAGAACCGGGATCTGAAAGACGTGCTTCCCAAGACCTATAACCAGCTGGAGAACAAGACCCTGGTCGAGCTTCTCAAGCTCATGGCCTCCATTCCCATGGACATCGAGGGCGACGCCTTCGGAAAGATCTATGAGTACTTCCTCGGAAAGTTCGCCATGGCCGAGGGCCAGAAAGGTGGGGAGTTTTTCACGCCCACCTCCATCGTCAAGCTCATCGTAGAGATAATCGAACCCTTCAAGGGA
>JBDRDQ010000540.1:0-6308 GCA_043820695.1 Gemmatimonadota bacterium
GGTTGTAGGCCTTCTCAGCGGATTGAACCAGGGTATCCCCGCGGAGGGGGGAAATGGCTTTAACCGTGTATCCAGCTCGTGCGATACCCGTTCCTTGAGTGTCGTCGGCCCCGGAGACCACCACCGTGATGGGGTTCGTCAACTCCAGCCTCTGGGTGGAAGAGACCGAGACGGAGAGCTTGGGAGGTATCGCGTCCCCGAGTTGGAAATCCACGACCTCCAATTGTATCGGGCCGTCCTGCCCGGCGACGGCCAGCCCATTGCGAGCGGTAGCAGTTACATCGATGAACCCCTTGATGCCGTCGGGGATGACCACGACGGTGTCCACCAGCACATACTTGGGCGGAGGGTTGAATGGGATTTCGATCAGCTTCTCAAAGACACCCGCGATCTTGATGGTGAGGCCATTGACGCCCTCGGGATCCGCAGCCTCTACCTGGAGATTGAGGCTGAGGCCCGACTGGATCTTCTGGCCTTTCACCAATGTAAGGAAGGCGACCCGGGGCCCACCGATGGTCATGGAGACCGTGTCAGCAGAGAAATTCCCTTCCGAATCGTAGGCGATGGCAAGAAGGAGAGACCCCTCCCTGGTGGTATCGGGGGTCGCGACGAGGTACCGGCTCACCGTCGTGTCAGCCACGGAATTTCCGAACCGGATCATCTTTGAGAGATAGCGGGTGACGGTGGTGTCCGTGCCCAGGTTCGCGTCACCCCGGTAGGATATCCCGGCCAGAAGAACCGAGTCCACTCCGACATCGTCGGATGTGCGGGCGACAATGAGGACCGAATCCCCGACCGGTCGGGCCGCAGGCGCCCGAGGCGTCTGGATTTCCACCTGGGGCGGGGAACCACCGGCACCGATTCCGCCCGGAGAGAATATGTTATGGCCGTCACAGGACCAAAGGGCAGCCAGAGCCACCATTCCCCCCGCATACGAGAGAAGGCGCCGTCGGTTGCGAATGCCGTATGACATCAGGTTCCTCCCTGGCCCTTTCCTAATTCCGGTTACCCCGAACCAAGGTCGGGGTAACGAGAATCATGAGGTCACGCTGAATCTTCGATTCACGGGTGACACGGAAGAGTCTTCCGATGAGGGGAATGTCCATCAGAAGAGGAATCCCCGACCGGACCTCAGTTGTTTCGGTCACGGTGAGGCCGGCGATGACCACGGTCTCCCCGTCCTCGACCAAAACTCTTGATTCGGCGTATTGCTGTTGGAAAATGTAGCCGGCGTCAGACTCGGCCAGGATTGCTGCGGACCGCTCCGCGCGGAGCTGGAGGAGGATCTTCCCACTAGCCGTAACATGAGGGGTGGTTTCCAGGATGATCCCCGTCTCTCGGGTTGTCACCTGAGCGGTTGGGATAGTCCCCTGGGTCGCACCTGCTTGCGCATCGATGACCCGAATGGGGGTCTCCTCACCCACACCCATCCGTGCGGTCTGGTTGTCCATGACGGTCAGGCTGGGGACAGCCTCCACCCGGGTGAGGTTCATCGACTCCAGAGCTTCGATGAAGCTGATGAGGGTATGGCGACCCACAACGAGGCTCGTGAGCACGGATAGACTAGCGCTGGGAATCCGGGACGACGCGTTCCCCAGGGCAGCCAAGGAGCTTCCCCCCAGCGAGACGACGTCCGTGCCGACATCCACCTGTTCGTCGGGAAACTGGATAATCCCGTCGCCATTAATGTCCACCGCACCGGGAGTCAGAACATTCAGCTGGTTCCCTTGTGAGTCTTTCAGGTCGTACGTCACACCGAATTCCTGAAGATCCGTTCGGTTGATGAACATGATCTTGGCCGAGATGGACACCTGAGCGGTCTCCTTGTCCAACTCTTGGATCAGACCCGCAACGGCGTTCAGGACTCGTGGGACATCGGTAACGATGAGCGTATTGGTGGAGGGGTTGACCGCGATCCGGCCCCGGTCCTGGGTGAGGAAGGCAGAAACCGCCTGCTCAAGCTCGGTGGCCGTCGCATAATTGACGGTGAACGCTCTGGTGCCCACGGGCTCGTTGATCTCTCGCTGCCGGAGGTTTTCCAGGTTCTCCACCTGGATAATTCCCGACTCCAATTCCGTCGCTGCCAGACCGTACGCGGAAAGGATGGCCGCAAGCGCCACGTCCCACGGCTGGTCCCGTATCTCCGCCGACACGATGGCCGTCACCCCGGCTCCGGGCACGATGGAACGGCCCGAGAACTCCGCAAACTGAAAGAGGACCTCGGCAATGGGCGCGTTGGAGAAGGTCACCCTGATACGGTCGGCCTGTTGTTGGGCCTGAGGGGCCGCCACCAGAGGAGCCACCGCCGAAGCCTGGGCCAGGGGAGCCGGTGAATCGGCGCCTGCGCTCCAAGGCGTGAACATTCCATCAGGATTCTCCAGGACCACCCTGAGGTTCCGGTCCCCTTGGAGGATCTGGTAGCCCACCACCGCATCCAGTTCAATCACCACCCGGACGATCTCCCCCGAGTACTGACTGGTGCGAATGGACCGCACGCCGCCCCGGTTGATGTCCAGGAAGTTCTCCCTGGGAAGGGCGTGTTGAGCCCCGATCAGGTCCACCACCAACCGACTCGGGCCTTCCATAGTGAACTCTCGGTACTCGGGCTGGCCCTCCATGGAGACGACGACCTCGGTTCGGTCCGGGGCGGGCTGCACACTCAGCCCGGTGACCGGGCCTCCCAACCCCAGGAGGACATTCACCAAAAGGTAAAGAATCGAGGTCATCAGAGGCCTCCTTGACCCGGTCGCTGCAGCTCCATGATGCGCTGCTCCGTCTGGCCGAATTCTTCAATTTGCACGACCACACGCCTTTGTTGGATTTCCAGGATTCGAATGTTCCCCAAGGTGTCACCTCGTCGTACCCGATAGGATTGAACGCCGGATCCCTCCCCGGCCGGGCTCGTCCTGGGACCAAAGGAAGCCACGGAAAGGTCGGGGTTTGAAGAGTAGATTATTCCGATCAGCCTGATATCCTCAATCCTCGGGCCTGACTCGTTGCCCCTCTGCAGCGGTGCGAAGGGATTCCGGCGCTCATACCCGGGATAGAAGAATGCCTCCCGCTGGAACACCAGATCCACAGAGTCCGGACGTTGGGGCGGGGAGGTCGGCGGTGGAGTCTCCTGGGCCTGGAGCGGCGCAAAGGAGAGCACCAGAAGCGCGAGTCCAGGAACTAGTAGATACCGGTGAAGCCGTGTCATGATGTGGCTCCCTCCTGGCCCTCGCCTCCCTCGACCGGGAGTACATAGTTGGCGGCGGAAAGCAGGTAGGTTTGGATTCGCAGCCGAGCAGTGAGCGGCGTCTCGTAGTCCGGATTGAGAACGGTGTCGTCCCCCTGGAAGTTCATGAGTTCCAGGTCCTTGGGGGTGATGATCCTGGGGAGGGAGGCGATGGCCCCGAGGAAACGCCCGATATTGTGATAGTCCCCAATGACCTCGAGCTCGTAGCTTTTCTTGGTATAGAACGCCCCTACTTCCTCGGGCTCCGGCCGCATGGTGGCGATCTCGACCCCATTCCGTCGGCTCTCGGCGGTGATGTCGTTCAGGAGAGCCGCAAATTCCTCTTCCTGGGGTATGAGGCGTTCGAGCCGGCCCACATGGCGCTCATAGAGGGCCAACCTCTCCTCGAGCTCAGATCCTCCCCGTGCCGAGATGATTTGAGCCCTTTGGTTCTGGGATTCAAGCTGTTCGACCTGTGCACCCAACTCTTCAACCGCCACCTTTCGGGGGGAGTACCAATAGGCCCAGAAAACGTAGAACAACGCCGCAGTCAGAATCCCCACGACAAGGGCGTTTCGCTGTTTCGGATCGTCAGGAATAAGTGCCATAGTTCAACCCGGTCAGCCTATCGGCCCGCAGAGGAAGCGTCGAAGAGGGGAACCGTCTCGAGGAGCTCAGGAGGCGGCCTCTCGAAAAGGGCCTCTAGCTGGAAGTGGTAAACCACCCGCCTCGTTCCCTCGTCGGAGTCATCGATGACCTGTTCCGTGGTGACCAGATCGACACTCCGAATGAAGAGGGATGCTTCGAGGTTCTCCATGAACTGGGTCAGGGCGAAGGTATTTCCTGCTCTACCCTCGATCCGGAACTCCAACTCCTCCCCAAGGGACAACTGAAGGAGGTCCGTGAGCCAGGTGTACTCGGGGAGAGCCCGGGCCACCTCGTCCATGATATGGGGCCACACGTAGCGATCCCCGTCGATCTCCTGGATGATCTCGACCCTCTGGGCGATGGAATCCCGCCGGGCCATGAGGGCCTCATTTTGGAGTATCAAATCGGCGTAGCGGGCGGAGTCGGCCCGGGCTTCTTCGATCCGGACCTCCAGTTCTCCGCGTCGGCTCGACGTCGTGGTAAACAGGAAGCCACCGACCACCGCGGCCGCCAGAACCACCAGCGAGGAGCCCAGGACCCAGGGGTCCCGGCCGAATCCTCCTCCTCCGGAAGAAGGAAGTCTGAGGGAAAAGATGGGCCTGCGAGAGCCCCGTTTCTTTCCGCCCGGTAGTAGATTGACCTCGATCAAGTTTCGATCACCTCTGGCTTAAGCCCTTAGGGCCAGGCCCAGGGAAAGGAGGAGCATGGGAGACGCTTCCTCCAGATTGAGGTTCACCGCCGCATCGGGTCGCACCGGGATCCGCTCGAAGGGGTTCACCTGGTGGGTCTCCACATTCATGCGTTCGGCGAGAGCATCCGTCATTCCCGGAATCCGGGAACCGCCACCACAGAGATAGATCTTCCCCAGGCCCTCGCCGGACTGACGAGTCATGAGGAAGGCCGAGGCCCGCTCGATTCCGACGGCCACCTCGTCGGCACTCTGGCCAACGAATCGGGACAGGTCTTCGATTTCCTGCCTCCCCTGCACAACATCTTCCGCATGTTCCGCCGTCAAGCCCCGTTCCCTTTGTATACCCTCTCGTACCCGCCTGGAGCCGAAGGGTATGTCCCGGGTGAGAATCGGGATCCCGTCCTCCAGGATATTCACGTTGGTGACCTCGTGCCCCACGTTCACCAGGGCCACGATTCCTTCCATGGCCTCGGGATAGTTTCGCTCAAAAGCGTTGTGGAGGGCGAAGGCGTCCACGTCGATCACGGATGCCGTGAGCCCGGCATCCGCGAGCAGCGCGATTTTGTTGTCAACCAACTCCTTCTTGGCCGCGACCAGAATGACCTCCATCTGAAGGCCCTCTTCGAGAGGATTCAGAACCTGGAAGTCCAGTTCGACACTCTTGATGTCGAAGGGAACGTGCTGTTCGGCTTCCCACCGGATGACCTCTCTCGCATCGGATTCCTTCATCCGGTCCATCTCGATTTTTTTGATGATCACATCGTGACCACCCACGGCCGTGACCACGTCACGCCCCTTCATCCCAACCCTCTCGAAGAGGCTCCTGATAGTATCCGCCACCAGACCCGGGTCCATGACCTCCCCCTCCACGATCGCATCCGGGAGGAGAGGTTCTATGGCTACCCGACACACCTCCGGCTGATCACCCGAGTGGTCGACCTCGACCAATTTCACAAAACCACTCCCGATGTCGAGCCCCACCGAGGTCTTCTTTCCGAACAGGCCCATTTCAGATTACCCAAGGAGAAGGGGACGAGATTACCCCCAGAATGCTGGGTCCAGAGTACCACCTGAAACTCGAGTTTGTCAAGGACGGGGCCACTCCGGATTCAGGAGAGAGAATTGGTAAACATTTGACGCAATACACGTCCAAAAACGCGAGTTTTAACCGATGATACCTACGTATTCCTGCGAAGCACGATTCCATAAAAAATGGAAAAATCGACTCCCCAAAGATGATGGATTGGGCCGATTCTGAGAACTCCCTCATCCGCTGATCACCGAGGAAAGGTCCACCCAACTCCTTCTCTCCAGGGGCCGGACCTGGGTTAGCGCGGAGTTGTTGAGAATGGCCCGGGCCACGGAGCAGGAAGAGAACTGGATCACCGCGTCCCCCAGAACCGTGCTCAAATCCAGATTGACGTTCGCCGCGACGACACCTCCCACGAAGTGACCGCCGGTCCCCGTGGTCGTGAGGGTCCCCTTGATGATGACAGGTCCGTAGAACTCATGGCCCCCCGAGACCTCCAGGTCCCCATCCACCAGCAGTATCCCCTGGCCCGCATCGCTGGCCGCGATCTTGAGGCCGTTCTTGGCATAGATGATGGGGAAGTAGCTTCCGCACGCACTCCCGGGTTTCTTCGGGCTTCCCCAGTTGTTTTGAAGGGTGGTTTTGCAGAAGTAGGTACTGCCCACCTTTACGGAGTCGGGTGTCAACTGTGTAATCGTGACCTTGGAGGGATAAATGACGGT
>JBDRDQ010000541.1:0-3659 GCA_043820695.1 Gemmatimonadota bacterium
CACTTCGGCTCGGAGGTAAGCCGAAAGGCTGGAATCGTAAGATCCATGTCGACGGATGATTTGAGGCGGGCCTGCTCGGCATGAAGATTGTATTGGTCCCGCTGGATGCCGAGGTTGAGACGCCTGATCTGGTAGCTCGCGCTCAGCGTCAGATCCACCATTCGCTCAAGCGTCAGATCGATCACCTGCGCCCTCTCCTGGGCCGTGAGTCGCCCTCCAGGAAGCACCGGGAACGCCATGGCCCCCGTGACCGTGACCGTGACCGTAACCGCCAGGGCGAACCGAGCCCCGCCGGCCAAACTCCGCCGAAAACCCCCTGAGTGACCTGAAGAGGTCTTGGATGCGGCTGGTTGGATATCCACCCTGCTCCCTCTCATCGAAGCGATCCCGCACATAGTCCGCTGCCCCGTCATGGTAGTCGTCCCCCGATCCCGCTCTCCGGAATCCAGCCCTCTTCCCTCAGTACCTCCAGGAAGGGCCTGTTCAGCTCGAAGTTGAAGTACGTCTGGGTTAGGAGTCGTCGCAAAGATTCCTTCCAGTTCACGTAGGAATCGAGGAAATTCTCGTTGGTATCCACCTCCCGGAGGAGGCTGAGGATCAACTCTTGAGCCGTGAGGGTCCCAGCCTCATATCGCTGGAAATTAGCCGCCGAAACCGCTCTGGCCAGATCAAGGTTCGCCAACATGGCCAGGGTCCTGCCCTCACGGTCCCGAACGTTCAGTACCTCGTTTCGAACACCGGAGACAATCCCGATCTGTGTCTGTTCTAGAAATAACCTGGTCTGCTCGATCCCGATCTCGCCGGATGCGATGCGTGCTTTCCGTTCCCCGCCGTCAAAGATCGGGAGGAATGCCGTCACGTTGATGGTGTAGCTGTTGTCCGGATTCTGCCAAAGGTGGCTGAAATAGTCATCCTGACGTTCCCGCCCATAGCTCATGTTGAGGTTCAGGCGGAATGCACCTCGATTCTTGGTCCGTTCCAGACCGATCTCCTGGTTCCGGAGACCGATCTCGAACTGCCGCATGGTCGGAGTCAGCTCGAGAGCGAACCGGACCGCCTCGTCCATATCCACTGTGACGGGATCGAGTTGAAAGACCGGTTCGAAGCGAACGGAATCCGCATCACTGAGCCCCAATTCCTGCTTCACCTCGGCGAACTCCGACCTAATGGAACTCTCCTGACTCCGCAGACGCTCCCGGGCGTTGGCCAACTCCACCTGGATCTGGTCCACCTCGATTGCCCGAGCGGAGTCCACAGAAGCCAGGTTCCGGCCGATGGCCAGGGCCCTTTCCAGGCCGGCCACCAGCTCCTGGCGGACCGTCCTCAGGTGATGCTCTTCCAGGAGATCGTGGTACACCTCGGCCACACCGGACACGATCTCGAGGATGTCCCGATTGAACTCGATCTGGGTGCTCTCCAGTTCCAACTCGGCCTGTTCCAGGCTGTTCTTGAGCTCATTGGGTTGGAAAAGAGGCTGGGAATAGGAGATGTAATACCGGTTGTAGTAGTCGGTATCGTGGGTACCGTCGTCCTCGAACTGGGTGTATTGGTACATCCGGTTGTTGATGGAGAGGTATCCGTTGGTCGGCCATCCAAAGAAGATCACCGGTTGCTTGATGGAAAGCTCCCCTTCCCAACGCCGGTTATGCTCCTGAATGATCTCGTCTTTTTGGAGGGTCGAGTTCCACTTCGGTTCTGAGGTCAGACGGAACGCGGGGGTCGTCAACTCAAGATTCGCCGAGGATCTCAGGCGAGCTCGTTGGGCCCTGAGATTGAGCTGGTCGCGCTCAACGTCGTAGTTGAGCCGCCGGACCCGAAAGCTGCTGCTCATGGTGAGGTCCACCATGTTTTCCAGAGTCAGTTCAAAGACCCGGAACTCTTCCTGAGCAAGTATGCCCTTGCCAGGCAGAAGGGCCTCGGCCAGGATGGCACTGAGGGCCAAGGTGACCAGCGGCCAGAGGGTCCGGGATACGGCCGACCCGCGGGCCCGACCCGCCATGAGCTTCAGCGAACTGATCAAGGTCGCGGGGCGGCCTCCCGCCCACCGACCGAGAAGGCCTTCGCTCCTGTATCACTTCGATGGGAACTCCACCCCATAGGATCTCCCCCGGCTTTCAGCTCTTGGCAGGTCGCCGATCCCCAAATGGACCGGCTTCTTCACCGAGATCGTTTCAACGCAATTGAAAGATGTTGAACCGAAAAGGCCCTTGGTAGGCGGCTCTGTAAGAAGCCCGTATGAGGTCTGTCAAAAGGCATACGAGAGCCCCAGCTCGATCTCCTTGATCGGTTCCATGCCGCAGAAGGGGTCATACTGGGGCGGATCGTTCCCTGAGCAGGTGTTGAAGTTCACCCAATGAACACCGAAACCCCCGGTGAGTCTCACCGGAATCGTGGCAAACGGGCTCAGGGCAGCGGTAATAAGGGCCGAGAGTCCTATGATCCCAGCATTGGGGGCCAACAGATCAGCGTCCAATCCCGACTCCACCCCAACACTTCTGGCAGTCAGGTGGTTGAAGCTCATCCCTCCCCCAACTCCCAATCGGACCCGTTCCCCCAAAGGAAGGGCCCCCGTGAGGGCACCCCGTAGGCCGGAGAGTGCGGCGGAGGTTTCGGTCATCTCCGGCCGGCAGTTGATCCTCTGGGAGTATTGGTCACAGACCACGCCCACCTTCCGGGTATCATTCGAAACCCGTTGGTAGGAGAGCCTGGCCATCAACCACCCGGCAAATTCCCATGAGGCTGAAGCCCCGAAACCCCTGGGATCCGGAAGCTCGCTGTGGTTGGATTGAGCCGAGATGGCAAAGACCCCAAGCTCCTGGAAAAGGCTGGGCTGCTGGGAGGCGAGGTGTGTTGGGCCGGCTGAGGGGAGGCCCGAGACCACAAGGAGGAATGAAATGACTGTTCTCTTCATCCGAAAACCCGAAAGGAAGACGGGCCCCGACCGGGAGGGACGGAACCACTGGGCTGACAGTGCCGTTCGTCCTACAAGTGGCATGCCAAACCCAATCCCACTCACTCCTCCGTGCCATCCCAGCAGAAGGTGCAGACCTTGTCCCGGGGGAGCCCGATGGCGGCGATGAGGTCGTCCAACCGTTGGTACCGAAGGGATGTGAGGCCCAAGCGTGCCCGGATCCCCTCCACCATGGATGAGTAGAGCTCGGAGTCAGGATCGGCATACTTCGCGAGATCCTCGGGCTCGCCTCCCTCCAGCTC
The DNA here is from genome assembly GCA_043820695.1 of Gemmatimonadota bacterium. GTDB lineage: Bacteria > Gemmatimonadota > Gemmatimonadetes > Longimicrobiales > Gaopeijiaceae > JABDNZ01. The sequence goes on from JBDRDQ010000541.1 coordinate 3,214, forward strand.
GTGGATGGACCGGCGTCCGGCCAAGTCGAGCTCAGACCGGGAACGAGAGAAGTTCAGGTACTTGCAGCCGAAGATCAGGGGTGGGCAAGCTGGCCTCATATGAACTTCCTCGGCACCGTAGTCGAAAACACGACGGATGATGTCTTGGAGCTGAGTGCCTCGGACGATGGAATCCTCACAGAGAAGGAGTCGCTTCCCGTCGATGAGGTCCCGGATCGGGATCAGCTTCATGCGAGCCACCAGATCCCTGACCCGCTGATCCTGGGGCATGAAACTCCGGGGCCAGGTGGGGGTGTATTTCACGAATGGCCTACCGTAGGGGACCTTTGCCTGGTTCGCATAACCGATGGCGTGGCCCGTCCCGGAATCTGGGATGCCCGCCACCAGATCCACCTCTACGTCGTCTCGCTCGGCCAAAGTCTTTCCGCATTTGTACCGGACCACCT
>JBDRDQ010000542.1:0-2966 GCA_043820695.1 Gemmatimonadota bacterium
TCTCCCTGACTTTCTCCCCGGCCAGTCTGCGGATCCTGAATCTCTGCTTGGCCTTCATCATGTTCGGCGTGGCCCTCTCCATTTCGCCGAGACACTTTCGGGCCTTGTTGAGACAGCCGGGATCTATCCTCACCGGTCTTCTCAGCCAATGGGTTCTCCTCCCGGCCCTCACCTTCCTGTTGGTGCTGATCTTCAGGCCTCCCCCTGGAATCGCCTTGGGCATGTTCCTGGTGGCAGCCTGTCCGGGCGGAAATGTTTCGAACTACTTTTCCCTGGTTGGGAAGGCGAACGTCGCCCTTTCCGTTTCCCTTACCGCCTTCTCGACGCTGGCGTCAGTCGTGCTCACGCCACTCCTATTCCAGTTTTGGGGGAATCTCTATGGGCCCACGGCCACCCTGCTTCAACGCATCGATATCTCTTTCGTGGATGTCCTGGTCCAGATTCTTCTGATCCTGACTCTGCCGGTGGCCTTGGGGCTCCTCACCGCCAGCCTGTTTCCGAAGCTGACGGATCGCATCGCCCAGCCCATCAGGCATCTCTCCTTCCTGATGCTCTTGGGTTTCATCGCCGTCGCTTTCTATGCCAATGCTCGGCAATTCGTTCTCTACATCAACCTGGTCTTCGTTCTGGTCCTCCTCCATAACGCCGGTGCCTTGGCCTCCGGGTATCTCCTGGCCCGAGGGGCTGGCCAGTCCATCGAAAACAGCCGGAGCATTTCCATCGAGACGGGTATTCAGAATTCCGGCCTGGGCCTGGTCCTTATCTTCACCTTCTTCGGTGGACATGGTGGCATGGCTCTGGTGGCTGCATGGTGGGGCATCTGGCACATCCTTGCCGGTGTTGCCGTGGCACGCTTGTTTTCTTACCAGGAGAGACGGCGGTTCCCTACCCTCCAGGAGCAGGGCGTCTGATGGTGATTCGGTGGATCATGAAAGGATGGATTCGGGCGGCCCTTTGGTTCCGCTTCCGCCAGATCAGTATCGTCTTCCACGCGCCCATCCCCACCGACGAATGCGCAATCATCGCCGGGAGCCATCAGAACGCCATCCTCGACTCTTTGACCCTGGCGACCTGGTCCCCCAAGGTCCCCTATACCCTCTCCAGGGGCGCTCTCTTCCATAACCGGCTCGCCCGCTGGTTCCTGGCGTCCCTGAGGATGTTTCCCATCTACCGCTTCCGGGACGGGTTCGGGAGGATGAGGAAGAACGCAGAGGTCTTCGAAGGGTTCGTGGAGGTTCTGAGGAAGAATGGGTGGCTCCTTATATTTCCGGAGGGGAGCCACTTGCTTCGCTATACCCTCCGGCCTCTTCAGAAGGGCACTGCCCGCATCGCCTTCGCCGCCCAGGTGGCGGAAGGGTGGGTGAGAGAGATCCCCATCATCCCTGTGGGACTCCAGTATGAGTCCCACACCACCTTCGGCAGCCGCCTGCTGATTCAGTTCGGCCCGCCGGTATCCTCCCTGGCGTTCAAATCCGCTCATTCCCGGAACCCCAAGGAGGCTGAAAGGGAGCTCAGCGCTAGGCTTTTCGAGGGGATAGAGCGCCTTCTCATCGTCCTTCCCAAAGACAACGAAGCCTATGAACGAGTCCTCAAGCGCTGGAACCGGAACAAGGGTCGATTCCCAAATCTGATGGACCAGTTCAGGTCCGATGAGCGGCTGCTGGACGAACAGCGGCAGCTTTCGGAAGAGGCGGGACCCCCGGCCGGACCCGACCCGAAGAAGAGCGGATGGCGGAAGCTGGCGGGGTATGCCCTGAGCTTCCCGGGCCTGGTCCTCCACCTACCGGTCATTCTCGTGGCCCTGGCCTGGGAAAGAGTTGTAGTGAGGGACGTCGACCTGGTTCCCGCGGCCCGTTTCGCTGCGGGGATACTTCTGGTTCCGCCTTGGTATATCGTGGCCCTGGGGCTATGGCACGTGCAGGCCCGGTCTCTGCCCTTGGACCTGCTCCTCCTGGTGCTGATGCCCTCGTCTCTATGGCTGTGGAGTCGTTGCTGGCATTGGACCAGGTAACGCCCGAACCGTTCCTTTCTCAAATGACTCGGACATTTGGAGGCGACATTGAGCACCGGTAGCGCACATAAGCCCATCGTCAGCGACAAATTGCCAAGCCCTATCGGACCGTACTCCCCGGGCGTGGCATTCGGCCAACTCGTCTTCGTGTCCGGACAGGGCGCGACGGTGCCGGGGACTGGGAAGCTGGCAGGGCTCGATGTGGAGACTCAGACCGAGCAGGTGTTCAAGAACATCTCCGCCATCCTGGAAGCGGCCGGCACCAACCTGCAACATGTGCTGCGATGCGGTGTGTTCCTGGCCGATATGCGGGACTTTCCCCAGATGAACGCGGTCTACGAGCGGATGATGGCGGGGAACAAGGCGGCGCGGACGACGGTGCAGGTCGCGGCTCTGCCAGCCCATGGATTACTCGTGGAGATCGACGCTATCGCGTATATACCCTGAGGTCTGCTGCTGAGAAGAAGCTCGGGCCTTCGACCCAATCTCTCTGAGTTTCGCTCGCAGTTCCTCAAAGGTCGGAAGGACTTCTACCCCCTCGGTTCTCAGTTCCAATCCCTTTGATACGGCAAGCGGCCCCCCCAGTACGAGGTGAACGGCCGGAGGAAGCCGGTCGCGGATCTTCCTGACTTCCTCCGGCAGGAATTCGGCCGTGCCGGGGTCCACACAGGATAGGGTCACCACATCGGCTTTCAGCCGCACCGCCGCTGAGACAATCTCCTCGGAGGGAAGGTCCGGGCCCAGGAAAATGCCCTCCCAACCCTCCGCGGCTGCGGAAACGGCCGACAGAAGGGCGCCCAACTCGTGCCTCTCTCCGGCCGGGGTGGCAGCCACCAACACCGGCGCGCCCTCTTCCCCGGTGGCCGAGCCGAGCATCCACTCCAGGAATCTCCGAATCACGACCGTGGCCAGGTGCTCATGGGCTGGGCCGACACGACCCGTTTCCCATGCGGAT
>JBDRDQ010000543.1:0-4818 GCA_043820695.1 Gemmatimonadota bacterium
AACACCCAAGGCATGTATCAGCCCCTGGCCCAGGCCGACGCCCAGTTCGTGAGCATCGCCGTCCGGGGCATGGGCGACCCCGCCTCTCTGGCCCCCATCATCCGGGACGAAGTGGCGAGGCACAGCCCGGACACCCCCATCTACTGGCCCCGGACCCTCCAGGAAGCTCTGGATTCGGAGCTCTGGTGGGTGGATCTGTTCGGTGGCCTCTTCGCAATCTTTGGGCTTGGAGCCCTCTTCCTGGCGGCCGTGGGACTGTACGGAGTCACGGCCTTTTCGGTGAGGCAGAGAACCCACGAGGTGGGCATCCGCATGGCGCTGGGGGCCGGGGCCGGAAAGGTCCTGATGATGGTCCTTCGCCAAGGGGCGGTTCAGGTCCTGGTTGGCCTCGTGGTGGGATTGGGGTTGGGGGCCCTCCTCTCCAGGGGTCTCCGGCAGGGATTCACGCTCGTGGAGCCATGGGACTCTTCGGTCTTCATCGGGATCTCCCTAGTGTTGCTGGCCACCGCCTTCCTGGCGACTCTTATCCCGGCCCAACGAGCGACTCGTGTGGATCCCGTTGAGGCGCTGAGGGACAGCTGACTCCTGGCAGAGAGTTGGGCTGCGAAGGGAAGGGGCTGAGCGAATCATGCTGAGGGGCGAATCATGCTGATGAAATCGATGGTTCTCATGGCCACGGCCCTCGTTGCCGTCGGGCCAGCCAAGGCGCAGGATTCTGAGGAGCAGGTTCGCTCAGCCGAAGTGGCCTTCGCCCAGACCATGGCGGATCGGAATCTCGACGCCTTCGGGTCCTTCGTCTCCGAAGAGGCCATCTTCTTCGGAGCAGGGGGAGCCCTTCGGGGCAGGGAAGCCGTGGTCGAGGGTTGGAGAGCTCTATTCGAAGGATCCCAGCCGCCCTTCTCCTGGGAACCGGAGACCGTGGAGGTCCTGGAGTCCAGGACGCTCGCCCACAGCTCCGGGCCCGTAAAGGACCCCCAAGGCAACATCGTCGCGACCTTCAACTCCATCTGGCGCCTGGAGGCGGACGGAAAGTGGCGGGTGGTCTTCGACAAGGGATGCGCCGCCGGGGGAGAGTGACCGGAGCCTGGTGACGAAGAACCCTCCACGGGCATAGATTGTAATCAGCGCCCTTAGCTCAATGGATAGAGTACCTGACTTCGGATCAGGTGGTTGGGGGTTCGAGTCCCTCAGGGCGCGTTGAAGTGGGGAACCGGGTGGACCAAAGTCACTGACGCCCTGAGGCCCCGGTCCGTCCTGATGCTCCGTTCCGTCCTGAGTCGTCTTCCGAAAACCCTCGTTTGGATTCTCCCTATCCAGCCTGAGCCCCAGGCCCCCTCCTCCACGATTGACATCTGTATACTGGCTGGTATACAATTCTGTCATGATGCTCACGATCACCATCGATCGCGGCCTGGATGAACCGGTCTACCGGCAGGTGGCCCATCAGGTACGGCAGCTCATCGCTGCCGGCGCTCTTTCCCCTGGGATGACCCTTCCCTCCGTGCGCGAGCTTGCCGGCGACCTGGGGGTGAACCTCAATACCATCGCCCGCGCCTACCGGTTGCTGGAGGGTGAGGGGTTCCTCGTCATCCGCGGTCGGTCGGGCGTCACCGTGGCAGCCCCGGCCGACGAGGTCGAGCAAACGGTACACGCTGAGTTGCTGGAGCAGCTGCGGGCCGATCTCGCCCGCCTCCGGCAGACAGGGGTGACGAGGGACGAACTGCTGGCGGTCGTGCGAAACGAAGTGCTGGCTCTGGACGGTCGAGGTAGGGAGGACTGCAATGAGTGAAGCCGTCGCTGTAAACCTGTTCCTTTGGGTGCGGGTGCTCCTGGTCGGCGGAATCTTCATCATGGTCCCGCGGATCACCCGGCAGGGCCTGCTGTTTGGCGTCTATGTCGGCGAGGAGTTCGCCGGGGAAGGCCCGGCCCGTGCGCTGCTTCGGAGTTGGGATCGCGGTTGTGGGATGGTGATGGCTTCGGCCATCCTGGTGGGACTGATCGGGACGTTGGCCGGACACGCGGTGGCGGGGAACCTGACCGGAACCGCCGTTCTTCTAGCTGGCGGCGCGGGGCTCTACTTCCGGTCGTACTCGAAGGTGAAAGGGCTGGCCCGTCCGGACGTGACCCAACAAGCTGGACGGGCCACGGCCACGCTTCAGGGTGACACTTCGAGTGCGGAGAGCTTCGCGAAGGTTACCCTCGCCATCTGCCTGGTTGTAGCGCTGGCCACGATCGTTTTCGCCCTCGTGAGTTACCAGGCGATGCCCGCACGAATACCCACGCTTTTGAGCATGATCGGTGGGGAAGATGCCTGGAAGGAAAAATCCTACCTCATGGTGTTGTACGTCCCGAGCTGGAACCTGGTTCTCGGCCCCCTATACGCCCTACTGGCGATGCTGATGGCCACAGCGAAGCGCTCCCTTCGGGAGGGTCCTGGAGGTCGCTCCGCAGAGGCCCAGGACGCCTTTCGGGCCCTTACGTCCATGGTGTTCAGTGGCACCGCGCTCTTCATCTGCTCCCTCCTGACCCTGCTCTCGGTCCAACTGGTCCGCATCGGGCTCTCGCAGGCAAGCTCGATCGGGATAGGCATCTTCGTAGTCATGGGGTTGATGCTCCTGTTCATGGGCGCATCGCTCTTCCTGTTGATCAGACGATATGGGCAAGGGGGGGCCCTGTTGGAGCGGGGTCCGTCGGAGGGAGCCCTTACCGGCGGGCTCGCGGATAATGCCCGCTGGATTTGGGGGGTCTTCTACGTCAATCGAGAAGACCCGTCCTGGTTCGTCGAGAGCCGCTTCGGCATCGGCTACTCGAACAACTGGGGCAACCCCCAAGCGGTGTTCTTTACGATCGTAGCCTTGGGGTTGGTTCTTTCCCTGGTGGTGCTGGGGTTCTTCCTATAGCCCCTGCTTCACCCCCCGTGGCCTTCGAACGCTAGTTCCCGGCGGGATCAGATACGTCGAATACCGGAAGAAACTCGCGATCCGATCCGGCTGACATTTCGGCTTCTCTACATCGCAGGGAGATCTGAATTGAAGATGTCGTGGGTGATCTTCCAGCCCCCGTCGGCCTGCCTTCTCCAGATCTCTATGTACTTACCGTCGTCCACCGCAGGACCGTCAGGTGTGCTCATCTCCAGATGGTAGGTGCCGTGGACGTAAGCCAGGTCCCCGACCCCCTCGACGGTGATCAACTGCATGGTAAAGGTCGTGATGGTCGGAAAAGAGCTCAGAAAATCCGCGATGGCCGCACGCCCCTGCACGGCTGCCGCGTTCGGAGCCAGGGCGATGGCATCCTCGGCATAATAAACCTCTGCGTAGGCGGCCCAGTCCTTCGAACCATTGGCGATTGCCAGCGCCTCTTCCCCGGTGGCCACGATGGCCGCTCGGTCCTCTGGCCCGAACGTGGGACCCGCCGGCGGTTGGCTACACGCAGACACTAGAGTAGCCACGAGAGCGGCTGCTGCGAGGGGCGATCCAGATTTCCTCATCGTTGCCTCCGGATGAAATGAACGACTCGCCCCCGCAACAGCCCGACTGCGGAAGCGCCCTGAGTGCCATGATCGGAGATTCGTGAACAGGATTATCCCCGACCACTTCTTGTGCAAATGCTGCGCGCACGAGGGTCAGGCGCTGGAGCCCTCCACCGTCAACGGGTACTCCCCTCCTGTGCCGGCGCTCACCGAGCGATGGCCTTGTGGGGCTGGGTGGGTTCTCCGGGGCCTATGGCATCGCCCAGCGGAGAGAGCCAGCGTGAAGGCGCAACGACCACGCTTCCAGTCTCGATCGCCGCCTCCGGAGTTGTGCAACTATGGCGCCCCCAAGAACCAGATCGGCTCCTCCGGAAGTCCTCCGGGACGGGAGATCTCATCTGCTGATTTGGTTTCGTCACTTCGATCCCGAAGGGGTCGAGCGGATCAAATCGATTCGGGGGAGGCGTTGGAGCCCGGAGGCAAGGGCCTGGCGGGTTCCGGCTGGAGAGAGGACCGTGTCGGACCTCAAGCGTATCTTTCCGGGAATCGTGCTTCCGGCCAATGAGGGGTCTCCTCCCCAGGCCCCCCTGCCCCTGGACGCCCCTCGCCCCCCTGAGCCTCCAGAAAAGGCCAAGGACCAGGAAGTTCTCAAGGAAATGAGCCGGGCGATGGTCCTGGCCGGGTACACTCCCAAGACCAGACAAGTGTACCTGGGGTACGGGAGGCGGTTCGCCGAGTGGACGGAGGTCTCCCTGGCGAAGGCAGGTATGGAGGAGGTGCGCGGCTATCTGGTGTACCTGGTCGAGACTCGTGGGATTTCCAGATCGGCCCACAGCCAGGTGGTGAGCGCCCTCCGCTTTCTCTTCGAGAAGGTTCTTCGCCGTCCTCAGGTCCTCCGCGACATTCCTCGCCCGAAGAGACACAAGACCCTTCCCACCGTGCTCTCTCGGAAAGAGGTGGGCTCCCTCCTCAAGGCCGTTCGCCACCCCGCCAGCAGAGCCTTGGTCATGCTCCTCTACTCCAGTGGCCTCAGGGTGGGCGAGGTCGTGCGCCTTCGTCCCGAAGATCTGGACCAGGACCGGGGACTTCTGAGAGTTCGTTCAGGCAAGGGGCGGAAAGACCGGTATTCCCTCCTGAGTCGCCGGGCTGTGGAAGCGGTAGAAAGGCACCTCCTTTATCAACACGAGACCAGTGGGGGCTGGCTTTTTCCCGGCAGCCACAAAGGGAAACACATCAACACCCGAAGCGTGCAGAAGATGGTGGCCAAGGCAGGGGTGAGGGCTGGGATCCAGAAGAGGGTGACGCCCCATACCTTGCGGCATAATGCCGAGACCCGGATTATGCCGAGT
>JBDRDQ010000544.1:0-2363 GCA_043820695.1 Gemmatimonadota bacterium
GTACACGTCGACGGTCAAGGAACCTCGGGGGTCCGGGAGGTCAATCCCCATCGACTCGAGGCGCCGGACGAAGCCGCTGCCGAAGATCTTGTCACGGTCGTGCAGTAGGAAGCGCGACGGAGTCTTGCAAGGAAAGGCCTCGAGTCGATGGGGATTGACCTCCCGGACCCCCGAGGTTCCTTGACCGTCGACGTGTACTCGGCGGGTGTGCAGGCCTGGTCCACCCCCTCAGCAACCCGCTCATGTGGCGCCCATCGGCGCCGGGAGTCCCGCTACGGGACTCGGATGAGGTTCTCGCTACCCAAACCCATTACTCCTGAGTCTGCCAGACATAGCGGTGGTTGCAGTACTCGTCTCCCTGCATGAGAGTCTTGTCGCGGACCAGCTTGATGGCCGGATTGAAGCTCTCCGCAAAGGCGTAGTCCACATGGCAGGTGGATGCGTAGCCGATATCCGCTGCGCCGGCCGCCAGGAAGGGCTCAGCATTGATGCATTCCGTAATCCTCCACTCGTACACCGTGTCGGTGCTCTCCACCACCTCCAAGGTCACGGCCCGCTGCAACGCCGGTATCTCCGGGTTGTAGAATCCCTTGAAAGCGTCAAAGTCGTTCGAGCCCAGTCTTTCGGCGGCCCTCCTGGCCTGCTCCACGTTGCTCTTCGATTGGAAGTCCTCGAGCGTCTCGATGAGCCGGTCCCGCCCCATCTGTTCGGCCAGGTACTCGGCGAACTGGAGGAACCGGCGGATTCTCAAAGACTCGAGATCCCGCAGGGTGGGTGCCGGATCGCGCCGCAGATCCCACTTGTGCGCCTCCTGGGGGTCCGTTCCCAGGGACCGGCTACAGACTGGACCGAGTGGCGCTCTGAGCGCCATGCATGTCACGGCACAGGCCGGTACGATGCCGTGCAGAAATCCTCGTCGGTCCAGTTGGTTCGGGCGGGGCTCCATCAGGGTATCCTCCTCCCTCGAACGTGGTCCGGCCGCGCCTCCGGCAGCTCCGTCAACCACTCCTCGATGAGGTCCAGGTACGCCGTCGGGTAGTTCCTCCACCCCGCGGCGGACCGGCCATTCCTCTCGGAGATGCAGCCGGTTTCGGAGAGGAGAACATTGTGATCCGCAGCGGGAAAGACCACGACCCGGGAGCGGGGGTTCCCGGCCCGGGCCAGGGCTTCCCGCCAGGCCTCGGCCCCCTGGACCGGGTCCACCTGTGTGTCTCGTTCTCCGAAGACCGCCAGAATGGGGATGCTGGTGCCCCGGATCACGTCCATGGGATCGTACCCGTAGTACTCCCTGGCTGGATCCGCCGGATGCCATTCCTCACGGGACGGGATGTCGATGCGCTGCCCGAACGCCGCCATGGCCCGGAAGGCCGGCACGTCCACGAAAGGCTCCCGGTGCCGGAGAAACTCCTCGTAGCTCTTGGCCATGGTGAAGGCTCGGATCTCCGCCCTCAGCTCCTCCTTCCTCTCTTCCATGTGTCCCAGACACGCCATCTGAGAGCTGAGAAGGTAGATCCCCTGCTCCACTCCGGGCCCATCTGCGCAGGAGACGGCGATCATGAAGGCCACCTCGTCGGTCCCCTCCAGGACCTTGGGCATGACGTAGCCGGCCTGGCTGATCCCCCACAGCCCCATGCGTGCGTGATCGATGTCGGCGCGCCGCTTCAGAGCCACTATGGCATCCAGGACGATGTGGGCGCGTTGTTCCGTGACCCGGCTCCCTTCGATCTGGCCCGTGGATTCCCCTGTTCCCGGCTTGTCCCATGCGAAGGTGGCGTATCCCGCCGCCAGCATCCGCTCCATGAGAGGGGGGTAGGTAACGCCGGAAGTGCGGCTGTTGGGCCCGTCCCCGTGGACGAAGAGGACCACCGGATGGGGACCCGGCCCCGGCGGCAGCCTGAGATCCCCCACCACATGGAAGGGACCCGAGTCGAAAGCGATCTCTTCGACGGAGCCCCTGGATTGGCAAGCGAGGAGGAGAGGCGTGAGGACGAAGAGGAGGATCGGAGCCTGGCCGGTTCCGAATCCATGCCACCGGTTACGCCCTTCGGTCCCACCCCCCAGGCATCGAGTCTTCTTCATCGTTTCCTCCTTCGGACCGACTTCGGCTCCAGGTCCCTCCCCTTTTCCTCCGGATGCTCCCCCTCTACCGCCTCCCGATCTTCCGATCCGGCGGCCCCGCCCGCGAACGCTGGTGGTCCAGCACCAGCAGGCGGCGGGGAGGCAACGAAAGCCGGCGACCGGACCGCGGAGGTGGTGGCCAGGAGATAGACGACCAGAAAGGTCGTGGCCGATAGCGGGGTCTCTCGATGCCGTATTCCTGGACTTCCTGTGCCAGGGTCCTAAGGAAGCTCTGCATGGGCGGC
>JBDRDQ010000545.1:0-2637 GCA_043820695.1 Gemmatimonadota bacterium
GAGGCGGTCAGCCAGGCCTACGGTGCGGCGGGGCGAGCCGTGACGCTTCTGTCCCACGAGACGGTGACGGCCTCCGGCTCCGTCTGCGCAGTGGAGGAGTCGGCCTGCATCGCCTGCGGGGCCTGCCTGGCCGCTTGCAGCTACGACGCCATCCACTGGGGCGGGACAAAAGCGGCCAAGAAGGCGGAGGTGAATCCGGCCCTCTGCAAGGGGGACGGCCTCTGCTGCTCCATGTGTCCCACCGACGCCATTGTCCTGAGGCACTTCACCAACCAGGAGGTCTTCAATCAGATCGACGCAGCCCTTTCGGAATCGTGGAACTCATGAGTGCGTTTGAAGCCCCTCGGCCAAGAGTGGCGAGGCCTTGGCAGGGAATGCGCCCCGCTCCACAGCGGCATCCCTTTTCTGAAGAAAGGAGGTAAGAACATGGCAGGACTCGGGCATACGCCGAGGATCGTGGCCTTCCTCTGCAACTGGTGAGCGTATTCCGCTGCGGACCTCTCTGGCGTGACCAGACAAAGTTATGCACCGGAAGTTCGAATCATCCGCCTGATGTGCACCGGCCGGGTGGACATGGCCTTTGTGCTTCGTGCGTTCCAGAAGGGAGCGGACGGGGTGATCATCGGGGGATGCTGGCTCGGCGAGTGCCACTACGTCACCGAGGGGAACTACTATGCCCTGAACATGATGCACCTGTGCAAGAAGCTGCTGGAGCACAGCGGGGTGGATCCAGAGAGGCTGCGGATCGAGTGGATATCCTCCTCCGAAGGGGTCCGGTTCGCCGAAATCATGAACGATTTCAGTGGGAAGCTCAGGGAGCTGGGACCCATGGCGAACGGCGGAGGACCGGAGGAAGCCGAGCTCCAGTCCAAGCTGGCAGAAGTCCAGAGGTTGGTCCCTTACATCAAGCTGGAGAAGGCCGAGAAGTTGGCGATACGGCTGGAAGACGAAGCGGAGTACGACGAACTCTACACCAGTGACGAAATAGAAAAGCTATTCAGCGAAGTCGTCTCCTATTACGTGGATCCCGACAAATGCCAGGCCTGCATGATCTGCCTCAGGCAATGCCCCGTGCATGGGATCGAAGGCGCCAAGGGCCTGATCCATGTCATCGATCAGGAGCTGTGCATCAAGTGCGGAAGCTGCTATGAGGCCTGCCCCGAGAAGTTCGATGCTGTGAAGATCATCACCGGCGCGCCCGTGCCGCCTCCCATTTCGGAAGACGAGAGAACGATCGTCAGAAAAGGGAGGGGGGCGGGATAAGGAGCGGAGTAGCCGCGAGCCTACCCCGAACCCAACCCGCGTCTTTCGGCCCCCCCCCCGAACTCTCCACCCCGCCGGGCCCTTTCATCCATTCTCCGGGCCCAACGGTCTCACCTCCTTGACGTCGAGACGCTGCACGTCGTTTTTCTCGACTTCACGGGCCACCGGTGGAAACAAAGACCCGACCTCAGAAGAAGGCCCGGTGGTCCGCGCCCGCCCCGAGGCCGTCGCCTGGCCCGCATGCCCAGCCCTACCGCCGCCGCCGGCCTGAGACCACCACCCTCCACCGCATCGTCCGGGAGCACCTGGAAAGCTACCTGGCGCTGGCCTCCTGCTCTTTGAGAGGATTGATGCGGACCAGGAACCGGAGTCTGACGCTCCGACCGCCAGCCTCCGCTTCCACGAAGCCACCGCTCTCTCGGCCCAGCTCCTGGAGCGCCTCCAGCACACCGTCCGCTCCAGGGTTCTCAGACATTTTCGGCGTCACGGCCTCCTGGAACCCCATGAGGCCGAGGATATGCTCACCTGGGATCACGGCGGCGGGTTCAGCCTCGACGCCAGCGTCCGCATCGAACCCACCGACCGGGCCGGCCTCGAACCGCTGATCCGGTACTGTGCCCGGCCCCCCTTTGCCCTGGAGCGCCTCCACCTCGTCGACGGACGCTCCGACCAGGTCCTCTACATCCTTCCCTCCCCCGATCCCGCCGGCCGTACCGCCCTCAGGCTCTCGGCCCTGGAGTTCCTGGATCGCCTCACCAAGATCCTCCCTCCACCCCGGATCCACCGCCACCGTTACCACGGGGTCTTTGCCCCCAACGCCCCTTTGAGGCCCCTGGTCTCGGCCCGGGCCCTGGATTACAACGCCCGCGCCACACAAAAGTCCGTCCCCCATCTCCCGCTCCCGGTGACCCCCACAGCCTTCCCTCCCATGCCAGAGCCGCCACCACACCATCCACCGGACACAGACGCCTCCCGACACTCCAAATGGGCCGCTCTGCTGGCACGGATCTATGAGGTATTCCCACTCATCTGCCCGTCTTGCCAAACGCCTCTCACCTTCATCGCGTTCCTCACCCATCCTGACCCCATCACTCAGATCCTCGCCCACATCGGTGAGCCCACCTCACCCCCGCTTATCCATCCAGCCCGGGGACCGCCCCAAACCGAGTTCCACATGGGCCCCGCCGGTGGGGAAGTAGAAGAGGCCGCCCAGGAATCTCTCCCCGACGACCTCGACCAGACCCTCGACTTCGATCCCGCCGAGCCCGACCCCATTCCCGAGGATCACTTCGACCAGACCCAAGGCGGGTAGCCCCTCAGGCTCTCCCGCCCCGCCCCAGGCGCACCCCCTGACCCGGGAAAGACCGGACCCTC
>JBDRDQ010000546.1:0-8235 GCA_043820695.1 Gemmatimonadota bacterium
GATGTAGAGGACCAGGGGGTATCTCTTTCCCTCCTCATAGCCGTGCGGATACTGGAGCCAAGCTTCGATTTCCAGGCCACCCACGGATTCGTAGGTGAAGCGGTCCGCCCTGGGCCAGGCGATCTCCTTGTTCAATGGGTCGTTGAAGGCTGTGAGCCTCCGTTCGTTTCTTCCGTCGATGTCGGCGAGGAACAGCTCGGTGGGCTCGTGAACCGAAGTGGCCACGAAGGCTACCTTCTCAAAGTTCTCGTCATAGCTGAACCCGCTGATGCGCCTCCGCCCCGCGATGACTTCCTCCCTGGCTCCCGTCTGGGGGTCCACATGGAAGAGGGCTGTCCGTCCTCCGATGGAGGCATTCATGGCCAGCTTTCCAGTCGGCAGCCAATCAACCCCACCGGGCTCGTACTGCCAGTCCCCCAGGACATTCCTGGGCTCGCCGTCCTCCAAATCCACGATCCAGAGGCGGCTGTTGGAGGTCCGGGCCAAGCGGGACGAGAAGAGGATATGCTTGGAATCGGGTGACCAGAGAATGCCGCCCTCGGTGCCGTTCTGGGTGGTGATTCGCCGGGGCTCTCCCCCGGTGGCGGGGATGATGAAGATGTCTCCGTCGTTCCGGGGCGCCTCGTCCCGAGCGGCATCGTAAGGGAGTTTGGCAATGGAGTCCCTTTCGGCCTGGAGGACCGAGTCCGGGAGGAAGCGGGGGTCCGTAAGGAAGGCGATCCACCGACCGTCCGGGGAGACTGTGGCGCTCCGATGGGAGTAGGCTTCGTCGGTGAGCTGAACCTTGACCGTGTCGCCCTCCAGTTGCTTCCAGATCTGGGAAGGGTCATAGGTTCTGGGCTCCCGGCGATTGGGGGTGAACCCGGCCCCGTTCCTCTTGTATGGGAAATCCACAATGTGCATGCCATCGAAACGGCGGGGGTCCACGGGCTTTGTAACGCTTCCCAGGGGCGGTCTTGCCATCGGCTGCATTCGGCCGAAAGCATCGCTCCCACCCTCCTCCTCCTCACCCTCACCTTCCCCTTCGTCATCCGATTCTGCCCCCTCCGTCCAGACAACGAAGGAGCCGTCCTCGGGCTCAGATCCTGTCCTGCCCTCATCCAGCTGGAAGGCCTCACCCATGCGGGAACCGTCCATCCGCAGGACCCAGGTTGACCCCTCACCCCCCTCCCGCCGGGAGTTGAAGAAGAGGTGGGCGCCGTCTTCTGACCACCGGGGGTTCGAGTTTTCCGTTCCCGGCGAGGTGAGACGAATGGGCTCTCCACCATCGGTAGACACCATCCAGATCTCCGAATGGAGTGCGTTCCCGTCTTCCTTTACCGTGGTGACGGTGAAGGCCACGTCCTTGCCGTCGGGAGAGATGGCGGGAGATGAGACTCTTGTGAGGCGGTACCAGTCCTCCGGGGTGAAGGCCCGGCCCTGAGCCGTGGATGTCTCCTGGGCAGTGAGGGGCCCAGTGAGGAGTAGTGACACGGCGAGGAAAATGTGGGGAATACGCATGACCTGATCTCCCGGGGCGTGGAATAACTCTCTGCGGCCTCTCCGCATGATCGGGGGGAGAGGATAGCGGAGGCCAAGATCGGGCGTCAACGAAGACCCTCTTCCCCTCGGGGTCCTTTGAGTCAGGCTTTGTCCGATCGGACTTGCTCAAGCCGCATGCACTCTCCTAGCATGCGGGAGTGCCGAACCCACCTTCAGCGAGGACGATCATGGCAGGACGCACCTTGGTAAAGCTGATGGAGACCAGCGCCGAGCGTTTCGCCGACGAGGTCTACCTCCTAGAGAAGCCCAACGACCGTTATGAGGAAACCACGTATCGGGAGACGCGTAAGCAGGTTCACCGGTTCGCTGCGGGCCTGCTCGCCCTTGGCGTCAGGAAGGGCGACCGAATTTCCCTTATCAGCGAAGGCCGCAATCTGTGGGTGATCGCGGAGCTTGGAATCCTGT
This sequence comes from Gemmatimonadota bacterium, assembly GCA_043820695.1. Taxonomy (GTDB): domain Bacteria; phylum Gemmatimonadota; class Gemmatimonadetes; order Longimicrobiales; family Gaopeijiaceae; genus JABDNZ01. The sequence continues at coordinate 1,948 of JBDRDQ010000546.1, forward strand.
ACGCCGGCGCCATCAACGTTCCTATTTCGGTGAAGATCAGTGAGCAGGCCGAGCTGAAGTTCCGTTTGGCTCACTCGGGATGCCGGATGGTGGTGGTTTCGGGCAACCAGGCCCATAAGGTCGAGGCCATCAAGAAGGATCTTCCCGACCTGGAGACCATCGTCCTCCTGGACGGTGAGGCCAAGGACCCGGACGAGCTGGAGGTGGATCGCCTCCTGGCCCAGGGGGACGAGTGGCTTGCCTCGAACAGGGAAGAGTTCGATGCCGTCTGGCAGGGCGTGGAAGAGGATGATCCCGCCACCATCAGCTACACTTCCGGTACCACGGCGGACCCCAAGGGGATCATCCTCACCCACCGGAACTACACGGCCAACGTGGAGCAGGGCGCTGCCATGGTGCCGGAAATCCAACCCTATTGGCGATCCCTCATCATCCTGCCCTGGGACCACTCCTTCGGTCATACGGTGGGGATCTACATCATGATGTACTTCGGGGCGAAACTGGCCTCGGTCCAGGCCGGAAAGTCTGCCATGGACTACCTCAGGAACGTCCCGGACAACATAAAAGAGGTCGGGCCCCACTTCATGCTCACCGTTCCGGCGTTGGCAGCGAATTTCCGGAAGAACGTGGAGAAGGGGATCAAACAAAAGGGGCCGCGAGTGGAGAGGCTCTTCCGGGCGGCGCTGAACAACGCCTACGCCCATATCGGGCAGGAGTGGAACCGCGGGAAGGGGCTGCGGGCCCTCCGGGGGCCCCTCCACAATGTCTTCGACAGGCTCATCTTCTCCAAAATCCGTGAGGAGTTTGGGGGCAGTTTGGAGTTTTTTATCGGTGGGGCAGCCCACCTGGACATCGAGATGCAGCGGTTCTTCCACGCAATAGGCATCCCCATGTACCAGGGGTATGGGCTTTCAGAGGCCGCACCCATCATCTCCGCCAACGGCCCGGCGGCCTATAAGCTGGGCACTTCTGGCCAGATCGTACCGAACCTCGAAGTGCGGATCTGCGACGAGAATGGCAGAGACCTGCCCTTGGGAGAGAAGGGCGAAATCGTGGTCCGGGGCGAGAACGTCATGGCCGGCTATTGGCGGAACGAAGAAGCGACCGCCGAAGCCATCCGGGACGGTTGGCTCCATACCGGAGACTTGGGCCATCTCGACTCGGATGGATACCTCTACGTTCTGGGTAGAGTGAAGAGCCTCCTCATCAGTGGCACTGGAGAGAAGTACAGCCCGGAGGGGATCGAAGAGGCTCTGGTTTCCGGCTCCCCCTTCATCGACCAGGTCATGCTTCACAACGATCATGATCCGTATACAGTGGCCCTTATCGTTCCGAATCGTGAGAATGTCAGGGACTGGCTCCAGGATGAAGGTCTCGCCGGTACGTCGGATCAAGGTCAGGAAGCGGCCATCGGGCTCTTTCAAGCGGAAATCGACTCCTTCCGAAAAGGGGGCTCCAGAGACGGCCTCTTCGAGAAGGAATGGCTTCCGGCGGCATTCGCCATCCTTGGCGAGGGGTTCACGGAGGAGAACCACCTTCTGAACAGCTCCCTGAAACTGGTCCGCCGGAAGGTCAGGGACTTCTACCAGAACCGATTGGACCATCTCTATTCGCCCGAAGGGAAAAACCCCCTGAACCAGCGCAACAGAAGGATCATCTCACGGTTGCACGAGTAGGAGAAGAATCTCAATGCCGGACCGAAACGATGCCCTGGCCCTCCTCCACGAATGGGTGGAGAACGAGGGTCTTCGAAAACACATGTATGCGGTGGAGGCGGCAGTTCGTTTCTATGCCCGGAAGATGGGGGCTGACGAGGAGGTCTGGGGGTTGGCGGGCCTACTTCACGACCTGGACTGGGAGAAGAACCCGGATGTGCATCCGATGAAAGGCGTGGAAGCACTGAGGGGCGGAGGGTATCCGGAGGAGGTGATCCACGCCGTTCTGGCTCACCGCCCCGAGTATACAATGGTGGAGCCCGAAACGGAGCTGGATCGGGTTCTCTACGCCTGCGATGAGATCAGCGGCCTGATCCACGCCGCCTGCCTCATGCGCCCCAACGGGATCGATGACATCAAGCCAAAATCGGTGGTGAAGAAGCTGAAGGACAAAGCCTTTGCTGCCGGGGTCGACAGGGAGCAGGTGGCCCGGGGGGTTGAACTCATCGGGCTGGATCGAGGCGAGCACATCCAAAATGTCATCGAGGGGATGCGGGAGGTCGGGGAGGTCCTTGGGATCCGTGGTAACGATCTCCTGAAGGGATAGGAGTCGGTGCAGGTACCGCTGTGCATTCCACTGAGCCTACAGGCTTAGATCCCTGGTCCAATTCGGCGTTCACAAGGTACGTGCCCCAATCCCATGCCCTTGGGCTGTGGGCAGCCTCGTTCGGTGGAGCGCTGCCGTCCTGGGGGCCCAGCACCACATCGATTCGCCCGAGTCGCATCCCACCCCACCCCACCTGATTCACAATCGTTTGGCTACCGCCCACCTGTGGATATACATCGGGCTCGGCCATGAAGGTATGGCTGTGTCCTCCCAGGATCAGATCGATGCCCTCTACCTCTTGGGCCAAGCGGGTGTCGGACGGCAGATCATCCCGGTACCGGTATCCCAGGTGGGAGAGGCAGACCACGAGGGAGCAGCCCCGGGCTCGCAGCTCCGTCACCGCCCGGCGAGCGGCCGCGAGAGGATCGGTATGCCGAATCCCCTCGTGAAGGCTGGCCAGAACCAACCCATTAAAGGCGACGCCAAGTCCGAAGATTCCGACTCTTACGCCTCCGACCTCCCGGATGACCCAGGGGCGGACATGGGCCTCCAACGGGGAGCCCGACACATCGTAATTGGCCGACACGAAGTCGAAGGTGGCATGAGGCATCATTTCGACCAGGCCATCCACCCCGTTGTCGAAATCATGGTTCCCGAGGGTGGCCACCTGGTAGTTCATGGCCGACATGGCCTGAAACTCCACCTCACCCCTGAAGAAGTTGAAATAGGGGGTGCCCTGAAAGATGTCCCCGGAGTCCAGAAGGAGCACGTTGGGATGTTCGGCCCTGACCCTCTCAATCACTGTGGTACGCCGGGCCACGCCGCCTAGACCCTGGAAAGGTCCCCCGTCCATTGGGAAGGGGTCCATTCTCGAGTGTGTATCGTTGGTATGGAGGATGACCAGTTGGACCCCATCCTGATCCGGCTCCTGGCCCCTCACCCACCCGGGGAGGAGGACGCTCCCCGCCGCACCGGCACCGGCTACTTTCAGAAAACGACGACGCCTCATCCTCCGATCCCTCCCCTGATTCGTCCTTCCAGTCTGGGCTCGACTACTCCCAGGTGCCGGACATAGTCGATGAAGGCGTCCCTCAGGAGGATTGGAAGGTCCTTCCTGGCCACCGGGGAAAGCAGCGTCGGAGGGGAGTCACCCCCGTTGGCCATGTAGTCGTTGGTCACCAATCGGTACTCGGCCGCCGGATCCAAGGCCACTCCCCCGACCAAGATATCCTGGGCTACCCGGCTATCGCCCTCGGAAACGATCCGGAAGCTGAACCCGGCGATGGGCTCCCCCCTTGTTTCAGCCAACTCATCACATAGCACCTTGACCTGGGAGCCGGTCAGGACCAGAACCGAGAGCATGTTCTCGAAAGGCATGAGCTCATACATCTGCCCCAAGGTGATGGGGCCGGCGCCAATGGGAACTCTCAGGCCGCCATTGTTGGTGAGAGCCATGTGGACGGGATCGGGGTCATGGGCGTTCGCGGACCAGAGCATGGCATCAGTGGCGAAGTTCCCGAGGGTGCCCTCGGGGACCGCATTGCTGAGCATTCCTGTCGTCTCCCCGATGACCTGCCGGATCTCCTCACCCATCCGAGCCCGAAAGGTGGCCACTATGGCCTCCATGGTCGGATCATCCTGGATGGATTCCTCCACAACGGAGAAGGAGGCCCGGGCGTCCCGGACCGGCAGGGCTCCCGACGGAGGGCGTCCTCCTCCACCACACCCGAGGGGGAGAAGGGACACCCATAAGAGAATCCAAAGGCCACGCATGAAGCTACGTCCGTTGGTTGATTGGTTCAGGGCCTGAGGGATAATCGGGGAACGAGCCGGGCCGATTTTACTGAAGATCCGGTTCCCAGCTTTTGGACTTCGGTTCGGGCGCCGGACGCCTCCCGTCTCCCGGGCTCGGATTGCCCCAGTAGCCCGAGGCTCTATGTTGCACTGAAGAGAGCCGAATTCCCAGGGCGACACAAGAGGGAAAAGGCTCACGGAATGGCATTCCGGCACGGAACCTCGGGAGAGCAATGAAGACCATCATCGAACCGTTCAAGATCAAGGTGGTGGAGCCAATTCGGATGACCACGAGGGAGGAGCGCCTGGGCTTCCTGAGAGACGCGGGCTACAACGTTTTTAAGCTCCGGTCGGATGATGTCCTGATGGACCTCCTCACCGATTCGGGCACATCGGCCATGAGCTCCCAGCAGTGGGCCGGAATTATGCGAGGGGATGAAGCCTATGCGGGCAGCCCCTCCTTTTTCCGGTTCGAGGCGTCGGTGAAGCGAATTTTCGGCTTCGAACATGTCATCCCCACCCACCAGGGAAGAGCCGCGGAGAGAATCCTCTTCTCCACCGTCTGCCAGCCGGGCCATGTCGTCCCCAACAACACTCATTTCGATACGACCCGTGCGAACATCGAAGCGACCGGGGCAAGGGCCCTGGACCTCCCCGTGCCTGAAGGACTCGTACCGTCCGACCCTCGACCGTTCAAAGGCAATATGGACGTGGGCAGCCTGAAGGCTCTCATCGCGAGGGTGGGCGCCGAGGCCATTCCCCTCTGCATGCTCACCGTGACCAACAACACCGGGGGTGGCCAACCCGTGTCCATGGGGAATATCCGGGACGTCTCCGAGGTCTGCGGGGAGCACGGGATCCCACTCTACCTCGACGCTTGCCGCTTTGCCGAGAACGCCTACTTCATCAAGCTGCGGGAAGAGGGTTACCGGGAGATGACGATTCCGGAGATCGTAAGGGAGATGTTCTCCTACTCCGACGGATGCACCATGTCGGCCAAGAAAGACGGCCTGGCGAATATTGGGGGCTTCTTGGCCACGAACGACGCCAACCTGGCCATGCGGGAGAAGGACCTTCTCATTCTCACGGAAGGCTACCCCACCTACGGGGGGATGGCAGGTCGGGACATGGAAGCCATTGCGATCGGGCTGGAGGAGGTCCTCCATGAAGATTACCTCGAATACCGGCTGGCGTCGGTCCGTTACCTGGGAGAGCACATCTCCGCCGAGGGCGTGCCCATCGTCCAACCCCCCGGAGGGCATGCCGTCTACATCGACGCGGCTGCATTCCTACCCCATGTGAAGGCTCTCGACCTCCCAGGGCAGTCCCTGGTGGTGGAGCTCTATCTGGAGGGTGGAATCCGTGGCGTAGAGGTGGGGACGGTCATGTTTGGCCGGGTGGACCCGGAAACCGGCGACGCCCTCCCGGCGGCGATGGAACTGGTTCGACTGGCAATGCCCCGGCGGGTCTACACCCAGAGCCATGTGGACTACATGGTGGAAGCCATCGTGGCGGTCTTTCGGAGAAGAGAGGGAATCGGGGGGTTCCGGTTCACCTATCAGGCCCCGGCCCTGCGGCACTTCACGGCCCAGTTCGAGCCCCTTTACCAGGTGGGCGGAGAAACCCATCCCGACTGAAGGCGGTGCCGGCCGACTGAAGGCGGTGCCGGCAGCATTCGACACCAGCTCGAAGGAAGGGAGTTCTCAGAGGAACTCCCCTTTCGTAATTTGTTTATTAGAGTTGTCCGTCGAACACTCGGGCCGGTCCCGAGGGTTCCTTTTGGCCCCCGCCAACGTTCCCGACAGGCAATGATGCGTTTCACTCCATTGAGGGCATTCATCTTGGGTTCCCTTGCTATCCTTGGAGTCCAAGGGGGGCTAACCGCCCAGGATATCGAACTCCTGGGCAAGATCCATGGAACCCGGCCACCCCAGGGGTACTACGACCTCATGGAGCTGGATCCGGGAGCATTCCAATTCCGGCGGGCGCTCTTCCGACGGGGCCTGGGCCTTCGCGAGCTCCCCGACGTCAGAACTGAAGGGCGGACGCTTCCCGCCACCTTCGACCGTGCCTTCGCTCAACTTCTCGCGGAGGCTCCAGACCGGGCGCCGGTGACGGGCACCTTCAATTTCCCATTGATCCTGGGCCTCTTTTCCGATTCCCCTCCGGTCCTCCCAGGTTTCGAACGGGCCGCTGTCCAAGCAGAGTTCTGGGATGGGCCTCAGGCGAACT
>JBDRDQ010000547.1:0-4498 GCA_043820695.1 Gemmatimonadota bacterium
CCCCGTACGGAACCCCAGGACCACGGCGGCGTTGTGGATCATGCCGAATGCACTGTCCTCAGGATTCACAGGATCGAATGGAGATGAGAACTGCAGGTGGTCTCTCCCCTCCAACCGAATGACCAGCGGACCCTCACCCCATTTCCAGGGAGTGACGATGTCGATCCCGACACCGGCAACGGCCACCAAGTCAAAGGATTCCTCACCCAAGTAGGTCACGGCGGCCGGATCGAAGGTCGTCGTGGGACCGTCACCCAGGCCCCAGTTGATAAAGCCCACGCCACCGGTGATAAAGGGGAGAACTGAGTTCCCCGGAGCAGGTGCTATGGGTCGGAGAAGCAGGCCGATGTCCGCCATATAGACCCGAATCTCCCGGTCCCCCTGGACCCAAGGGAGGATCGGTTTGGAAAACCCGGCTTGGGCCCGGATGCCGACGTTCCCACCACCTACCCAATGATCGTAGTGGGCGCTGACAATCCAGGTGGCGGCCGGCTTGAGGTCAAGGACATCCCCGCCTCCGGCGGCGCCGTCGTTCAGGCTGGTGTTCACGAACATGCCCCCGCCCCACCCGACGGCTGTCTTGTAGCCTTGAGCCAGCGCGGGCGAAGTCGATGCGAGTCCAAGACTCGTGAGCGTAAGCGCGGTTATGAGATAACGTCGCATTTCGATCCCCTGATTTCTCAGCTCGTGGAAGACGGTGCGGCTATTGTAGGTTCGCGATGTCACGCCTTCTCACATCGACGACCACAACCCCACCAGCATCCGTGACTGCATAAAGCTTCACGACCACACAATCCTCACCTACGCAAGCATTCCCAAGCCCGCCATTGTCCGTCGGCAACGGCGGCCCGGCCCTGAGGGGCCCCACGATCACATCCCGGATGTGGAGCTGCCCCCGCTCGGTGAAGTGGGTGGTATCGAGAATCCGGACGGTATTGTCCGCCTGACCCACGAAGCTCAAGGTGTTGGTGGAAGAGGGCATCCCCGGGGTGAAGCTGGGTAGGGACGGGTGGAGCACCGCCCCGGCCCCTCCCGGCACCGTTTTGGTAACCGACCCCTGGAGCCGCAAGTCGGTAGACCAGTAGTAGGACGCCGTATTCCCGCTGGCCGAGCCCAGAGACCCGTCATAGTTCAAATCCAACCCGGTGACACGTTCGGACGCGTTGTTCACCAAATCAGCCACCAGAAGCCGGCTGTGAATCGTCGCCCATGACGAGTTCCAGAGCGTGATCCTGCCGGCCTCGTCGGGCCCGGTTCCGCCCTCTCCGAATGCGATCCACTTCCGATCACCGGAGGCGGCCACGAACGTGGTGTCCCTGAGGGCCAGACGTTCGAACTCCCACTTGTGATCCACTGCATGCCAGATGTCGGAGTCACCCGCGGCTCTGTGTGCATCCATGGCTGCGAGTGCCGGCCCAAGAGGAAGGCAACCACTGGTCACCACAATGCTGGGGAACCCCGGTTTGTGGTCCCAGATCTGGACACAACTTCCGTTCAATGCCGCATAGACGCTGTCTACGTGGACAATCGCGGTGGTAAGGGGCGCTCGGATCATATCATCCGGGGTGACGACGATCCGAGTATCCGGTGAAGCCCACCCCGTTTGATTCCTGACTTCGCGAACCGTTCCGGTGGTGGAGGAACTGGTTGGGCGTGTCGAGAAAAGGAGACGCCCTGCCGCATCTTGGGCGATGAACTGAGGCCTGTCGCTGAAATCGTAAAACCGCGCGCCAAAGGTCGTATCGGGAGATTGACCGGTGCTGTCACCGGGGATTGTTTCCACTTCCCACAGGGCATTGTTCTGGGTGACGAATCTCCTCCCCAGATCCTCTTTGGGGGTCCCCACCAGCGACACGAAAGAAATGCTGGTCCCGCCTGAATTGGCCACGAAGAGGCTATCCCCTGCCATATTCCACGCCAACCCCCACGGCTCCGCCCCGACCCAAACCTCGGATCCCCAGCTCCCTGGGTCAGCCTGGAGGGTCTGGATCCGGTTCCGGGAGAGGTTGGACACATAGACCCTGGACCGGAGGGTGTCCACAAGAATGTCGGCCAGCGTCCCCCCTCCCGGGGCCAAGGAGGTGCGCCCGGAGACTGCGATGATCTGCTTCCCATCCGTCACGGCGTTCGCGATCACGTATGGGGCCCCACCGATCGTCACCGAGGAACAGGCCACCTGGTTGGTGAAGGTCGCGCCCACCGCCCCGCCGCAGTTCGCTTCCTTGTCATAAGCGATCCCGAAGAACACGATCCTGAGTGTGTCCGGAAGGTTCAGGGGATCGACGAAGGGCGGCGTGAAGGAATACTCACTCACCGCCGTGTCAGAGGCTTGACCCAGGAAGGCGTCGGTGGGATTCAGAATCAGCGTATCTGCGCGAGCCGAGTTGGTGACAATCGCGGTGAGCGCAGTGCTGGCAATGCCAGAGCCGCCGGGATTGTCATAGGCCTTCACGGTCACCCTGATCCGATCGGTGAGCTCCATCCTAGGAGCGGTCACTATCGAGAGGCTTACCCACGGCGCCAGGCCATCCACGGTGGAAATGGTAAAACGGACGTTCTCCGCCTGTCCGATCACCCCTTGGGTGTTCACCCCTGAAGCACCGATCTGAATGGTACCCACAGAGCCCACGGGCACGGTTATGGCCGTGTCGGACTGGACTTCAGTCCTGGGCGGAGCAAACTGGAGGACGATTGTCTGGGTCACCGCCCCCGTAATCCGCAGAGTGATGGTGGAGACACCCTCCTGGTCCGTCGCGGATACCCGGATGGGGACACGCTGGCCAGCCTGGACCTCCGCCCCGTCGAGGGGGGAGAGGACTGTGACAACGGGCGGGTCCACGTCACCCGGGACTGCATCGTAGAGCGTGTCACCATCGCACCCGGAAAGGGCCACGATCCCTGCAAGAAGCAAGAGGCTCATCAGCCGTCCAACAAGACGGCCAGGCTCGATCATCCGGCCTTCGCCCATTCGATCCTCCCTGCGGTCGAAGCTTGAATTCAGCTTGCTCGAAGTGCTCTTCCACCCGGCCTCTGTAGGCCAGGGGCATGGAAATACATCCGTTTACTTTCGGCAAGAACTACGCCAATGGAAAAAGACCCCGGGATCCGGCCGCTTATGACGGTCATCCCTGGGGGATAGGGGGAAGAAAATCGGGCAAAGCCAAATACTCGGTTTGAGGGCAATCCGGCCGCAGCCAATGAGAAATTCCTTTAAAACCGGGGGTCATCATAGAGGGCATCGAATCGGTGTCGAGGAATACCGACCATCTTGGACCACGGAATAGGGTCGCCAAACCCGGATGTGGGACGCCCGCGATAAACACGGTTTTTGCAACCCTCGAGCCAAGGTACTCTCATCGGCTGGAAAGCCCCTTTACACCTTTCGGTACCGGGTATGCCGACACGATGGAAAGCCTTTTTACAGCCTCCCGTGGATTGTCACAAGACCGGCCTTCTCCATGGCATCGATGTACGCAGCCACATCGGCCAGGTCGACATCGGGAGTATCCGGTGTCAAAACGTATGCGAATTTCCATGGATCCGAGGAGGTGGTGACATTCCCGTACTCGGCACGAACCAACTTCCAGATCTCAGTGATACTTCTTTCCCCGTTCACGAACCAGGAGATTTCCGTGGACGCCAACCTGGGAAGGCCCATTCCCGAAGGCAAAAATTGCCGCAGGCGGGAAGAGGCTTCCTGATACTCATCCGAGTAGAAATTGTACAATTTCCCTGGAATCATCCGGTCGTACGCCTGTTCCTGATCCGTTGCCGACAAGGGCCGGGGCTGAACCCCCAGCTCCCGGGCCCGCGCCTGATAGATCCCCTCGAGCTTTCCATATTGGAGATCCCGCGCCGCCGCCAGGCTCCCGGAAAGGGCGTCGACAAGGTTCGTGACGGTTGGGGCTTCTGAGAGGTCGGTTACCGAAGCCAATCCCCCGTTCCCTCGGGTGAAAGCTCCGTAAACCTTGTTGTGGGCGGCCTTGAAGCCGTCGTGCAGCTCATCGGCCCCCACATCCATCAATCTCACGCTTTGCCGGGCCACCTCGGCCATCCACTTCTCCCCGTTCGCCGCAACCGCCCAGGAGAGGTCCATGGCTTCGTCGGCCCCGGCGGTGGCCAGGTAGAAGAATGAGGATGCCCCGATGAAGCCGGTTCGCTTCATCTCCGTGGGGTCGGTCCGCTCGGCCACGTCTCCGCTCGAATGGTAGAAGTTGTCGGGCCAGTGGTTGAACTGCATCGCCGGAATCCCGGCATCCAGAAACACCACGTGGTCGCTCGCACTGATGAAGGGCACCAGCCGGTAGTTGAACGGTGAGTTATTCCCGGTCTGGGTGCGGATTTCCGTCTGATCCGTGAATCGAAGCAGGTCTTCAATGAGGTCGTTCAGATAGCTGGGCCGCGAGTCGGGGGTCATCTTCATCCGGAGATAACTGTCCGTCTCCTCGAGGTCTTCTCCGGGCATGTCGTAGTTCATCGCGGCGATGAGACGGTCCTC
>JBDRDQ010000548.1:0-2582 GCA_043820695.1 Gemmatimonadota bacterium
CGTTGATCTGGTAGCTCACGGCGACATGCCCGATAACGCGATCCCGCTCGTCGGCGTTGGTGTTGACCAAGGCCTCCCAATAGGGGTTGTTGTGGTAGTTGTAGTTCCAGTTGTACTGCCCACCGATGGTGCAGGGAGTGACCTCGTCTCCGTCACACCGGTAGTTCTTGAGGGCCTGCATGTCCGTCTGGCGTCCGAACCAGATGAACTGCTGCATGGGGTTGTCCTCGTCGTAGCCGGTGCCCGGTCGGTTCTCCGTGTCGGAGTCGATGTAGTTGACGGAGGCGTTGGCTCTGAGGCGGTCCGTGATCTCCGTCCCACCCTTCAACCCCAGGCTGAGCCGGTTCATGGTGTTCCCGGGCGACATCCCGTCCAGGTTCATATTCGAAACCGAGAGTCGCACGTTCGACCGATCCCCGGCCCGGGAGACGGCCACGTTGGTGTTCAGGGTGCGTCCGGTCTCGAAGAAGTCCCGGACGTTGTCGGGATGGGCCACCCAGGGCATGTTCGGGCCCGTGAACTGGTCGATGCGCCGACCGTCCAACTTCGGCCCCCAGCTCTCGTCCACGAAGTCCCACAGCCCGGCTCCGGCTCCGTCCACCCAATTGAACTCACCGAACAGCCCCTGGCCATATTTGTCCTGGTAGTCCGGTAGCTTCAGAGGGGTTTCCATGGTGTAGCTGGTGGTCACTGTCATCCCCAGCCCACCGCTAGGAGACCCCTGGCCGGATTTCGTGGTGATGACGACGGCCCCGTTGGCTGCGCTGGACCCGTACAGGGCCGCAGCGGCCGCGCCCTTCAGAACACTGATGTTCTCGATGTTTGCTGGATCGATGTCCGAGACGGCATTACCATAGTCGATGCCGCCGTACCCCTGGTTCCGGGGAGCCGAGTTGTCCACCGGGAACCCGTCGATGATGAAGAGGGGCTGGTTGTTGCCGGCGATGGAGCTGGCTCCACGGATCACGATCCTGGCGGAACCGCCGGTGGGCCCGGCATCCGTGATGTGAACTCCCGAGATGTTCCCCTTCAGGGAGTTGACGATGTTGAGCTCCGGGACCTGTGCGATCTCGTCGCCCTGGAGGTCCTGCACCGAGTACCCCAAGGTCTGCTTCTCCCTCCGGAGACCAAGAGCTGTCACGGTGATTCCTTCAATGCCGAGGGCCTCCACTATCATTTCCACCGCCACTTGGGCGGTCACCGGCACTTCCTCAGTCTTGTACCCCAGGTGGGCAAAGACCAGAAAGCTGGCATTTGCCGGAACGGTGAGAGAAAAGGCCCCACGACTGTCGGTGAGTGTTCCGATCCTGGTCCCTCTGACGAAGACCTGAACACCCGGTAGCGGTTGCTCCGTTCCCTCGACCGTCACGGTTCCAGTAACGGTACGCAACTCCTGTGCGGTACCCATCCAGGGCAACACCAGGAGAACGGCGAGGGAAAGGAGGGCTGGCAACCCAAAACGAACGCTGGGTCGTAGCATTGCGGTGCCTCCTTTGGGAAATGGGGAAACGATAAACACTCCCGCGAAAAGTCGGCCTGGTCAGGACCGTCCGTTGGCGGAGATCCGGGAGAGCCTTCCCGGCTGGCAAAACTACCTCTTTAGCCTCCTCTATGTAGTTCGTAATGCTGGAACCTATTCGTTCTACTTGGTTGTTTGTCAAGCCTGTACCACCATATTCTTCCCAACAGGCAGTGTATCAAATGAAGGGAATTCAAACAATGGTTGAAGGACGCACCCGTTCGGTGCAGGCACCTGTGCGCACCGCGACCGTTCTAATTCTGGCTATTCTGGTATTAGCCCGAGGCTGGGGCGGTGCGGCTGCCCAGACACCAAGCGGGACCGAGACGGCTCTTTATCTCCTCCAGAGCCCGGCCACGGCCGTCGACACCGCCTTCACAGACGCTCCATCTTGGGGCGGGCGGATTGTCAGCGGCTTAGCTGCTGCCGCACTGGGGGCGGGGATAGGTTTCTTCGCCTCCCAGATCGCCCAAGGTGACTGGGATAAGGACGGGGCCCAGAAACAGATCCACCGTTCCGCCTGGGCTGCAGTGGGAGGGGCCAGCGGATTTGCTCTGGGGTTCTCCCTGCCCGTTTGGGGCCAACCTCCGGGCGGTGGAACTTCGATCCTATATGGAGGAGACCGCTTTCTCATCACCGGGGACGAGATCAGGGAGGCGTCGGTAAGCAATGCCCTGGAGGCCGTAAGGCTGTTCCACCCGGAGTGGCTGGTCCAGAGAGGGCAGGAGGCGTTCGCGGAACCCGAGTCGGACAACCTCCGCGTGTACCTCGACAACGTCCAGCTTGGCGGCATCGAGGACCTGGCGGGGGTGAACACCCTGATTATCGAGGAACTCCGCTTCTTTGACGGCCAACGGGCTACCGCACGGTGGGGTACCGGTCATAGCCATGGGGCCATTGAAGTGGTCACCATGAGTTGAGGGAGGGCGCTCGCTGCCGGTCAAGCGTGTCAGGACCCTCAAATACTTCAACGGAATCTTCCACGGCCGGAAGCAGCATCTGATGGAAGAAGCCGTTGCCTCCCACAAGGTTCCGGGTGAGGCAGGAAAGGAGGATCACCGCC
>JBDRDQ010000549.1:0-13101 GCA_043820695.1 Gemmatimonadota bacterium
TCCAGAGGCCCGTGCTTTGGCCCGAGAGGTTGCAGAGGTCACAAGGCACTGGTCGGATCGGGCGCGTGCGATGGGAATCCAGGACAGTGAGATTGACCTGATGGCTTCCGCCTTCGAGCACCATGACCTCACCCTGGCGCTGGAATCACCGTAACCACCTCGGCCGCTCCACCGCCGACCGGCGCCTCATGCATCTCGGCCACAGCCCCGGAAGCTCATCAATAACCAGGGGCCCGTCTTACCCCCCTCTTGGTCCAGATCACGATCGCACCGCACAGAGTCGACACGCTGGTGCCGCCGAACTGCACAGGGACCTGGGTCGCGCTCCGGTAGATCTCGATTCCGGCGATGTCGCTGGTCGGACCGATATCGTCCAGGCTAATACCCTGATCGACGAACTTCAGAATCTCGTCCCTCTCAGTCTCTTCGCCTTCCACCCGGTCAATCGGCCGCGAATCGCCCTTGGCGTAGAGGAGGCCGTCCACGAAGATCCGGGGCCGGCAGGTTCCGCCCTGTGAGAGGCTGCTGCCACGGAGCTGCACGAAACGGGCGCCCGCGCTTCCGGAGCTCATGGATACCATGCTGACGCCTGGCAGTCCCTGCAAAAGGTCGGTGATCCGCGGGGCCCGCCGCTTTTCGATCTGCTCCGGCCCCAGGAAATAGCCGAAGTCAGCACGCTGCCGCTCATAAAAGCCCGCAGTCTGCAGGTGAAGGCGAGCCGCCTGGACGGAGACCTCTATGGGGTCCATTCTGAAGGGCTGGGGCCAGAGCCGGTAGACCGAGTTCAGGTCCTCCTCCTGCTTCACCTCCAGCGGTCCGGCCACCCAGGTTTGATACCCGAACCGCGTCGCCTCTATGTAGTAGACGCCCGGCCCCGGCAGCTCGAACGCCCAGTTGCCGTTCTCGTCAGTGAATACGGTCCTCAACGGCACGCTATCAGCCGAACGCAGAGTGAGCGCGCCGGCTTCCAGGGGCTCCTCGGATACCAGATCCACGAGGCGGCCGCGAATGCGCTGGGCGCTTGCCGCTTGGGCATCCGCCAGCGAACACACCAACACCCCCAAGATCACCCCGAAGTGCACCACCCGATGCCGGCCTCCGGCCTGGCCGGCGCGTCCAATCATGAGGCCCTCCTCCCACTAGGTCAGGAGAGCGGAAGGGTGGCGAGCCGACCCGCTCACCACCCTCCACTCGGATCCGCGGTCCGCCTTTAAAGCTACGGCGCTACCCCCCGCGGATTACTCTTACCCGCTTCCACCCTATTAGATGCCGGGCGGCACGCTCGGGTCCAGGGGTTTCGGCAGTTTCGGATTCCCCACGTACTCCGAAAGCGGAATCGGGTAGCACGTCCACGAACCGTAGGCACCAAAGAGCGCGTTCGGATGCATCCCCGTCGGGAAATAACTGCCGGCGGCGAAGGGGCCGTTGCCCGGATCGAAGCGCGTCCAGCGCCGCAGGTCGGGCAGCCGAATTCCGCCCATGAACAGGTCCTTCCCCCTCTGGTTCTTCAGCTCCGTTTTCAGCGCCTGTCCCGCCAGCGTCACCGGAGCCTGATTCCCTACAGCTCGCCGGGAGTTTACGAACGCGAGTACTGCCGCATCGTTGCCCCCGAGCATGGCAAGCGCTTCGAAGTAGTGATGCCGCGCCTCCAGATAGTCCGCCAACACCATATCGGTGTCGTATCCGGCGAGCAGCTTCATGCCGGACGTGCTCGTGCCCGTGCAGTTCGGGCACGCAGCCGAGGCCTTCGCGAGGGTCTTGCCGTTGTACTCACTGTAGCGTAACCCCTGGTACAGCTTGTACAGCCGGGTCGACCCATTGTGCCCAGTGGCGTCCGAATGATAGTGCTGGATCCGAGGATCCGTCTGGGCCGCGATCACATTTTTATCCCTGAACTGGAAGCCCGTCCCGTCGAAGCTGGGATGGGTCCCCGTGAACCACGGATGGATGCCGAGGTTGAAGTTGGCGCCGCTGCTGGTGCCTTGGAGCGGGTTCCGGCCGTCGGGGTCGAAGTAGTACATCCAATACGAGAATCCGGCCTCTACCTGATTCGCGTAGTTGGCCGCCTCTTGCCAGTTGCCCAGGCCCAGATGGGCTCGGGCGAGGCCCGTGCGGGCCAGATTGACAAGATCGCTCCGACCTGCGCTCTGAGCAGTAGTCAGCGCTTCCTGGAGATACGGCAGTGCCGCCTGGAAAGTCTCGAGCTGGGAGAGCACGGTCACGCTGGGTTCGTCAGGATCCGGCGAGATTACCGACTGACACATGTTCTCGGCCAGCACCATGGCGCTGTAGCCCGCCATCACCAGAGTCGTGGCCAACTCCTCATCGAAGTCCTCGCTCGGATCCTCAGCGGCCCAGACCCGAATCCGCTCGGACACGTCGTGACCCATGCGGAGCCCCTTGCTCAGGCCCCCGAAGATGCCGGACGTCGGCCCCTCCAGGTAGCTCGCGATCCGAGTGTTCGCCCGGGCATAGTCCTCCCAGTTGAGTCCTGTGAGTATCTCATCGGTGAGGTAAGCGCCGTACTGAATTATGGTCCCCCCGTAAACCCCAACGAACTGGTCCAACACACCGTTCACCTGATAGTCGATGAGCGTCACGTCATTCAGTCGATCGAGCGCCATCTCCTCGGGATTGTTCACCAGCAACAGATCATCAGCACTGCACGTCGTGAGCACCACCAGGGCCCCGGCGGCGCACAGTCTCATCCATTTCCGCATTGCATTTTTCATTGTGCGCCTCCCTTAGAATCTGACCCGCATGGAAGCCGATATCCGTCGTGTCATCGGCGTCGCTGCATAGTCTGACATTGTGAACGTGTCGTCCGGGCCGAACATCACCTCGGGATCGCCTTTACCCTTGTACTTGGTCCAAATGGCCAGGTTGCGCCCGGAAACCGTGAAGTCGTACTGGGCGCCTCCTGGGATGTATCGGGCCAGCGATTCCGGCACGCTGTAGGTCAAAGACAACTCCCGGAACTTGATGTAGTCCGCCTTGCTGATGTGGCTCAGAGTCTGGAGCGACCGGAGCGCCTCCACGTCTGCCTGCGTCACGTTCGGGTTAAGGGCGGTGCCACCCGTGTTGACGTCCCAGGTGTTCAGGTCGGACCGGCTGTTGATGGAGCAGATGGCGCACCACTGGTAGTGGCCGCCGCGGTAGTCGAACTGGGTCGCAATCCTCAGGTTGTTGAAGAGCGTGAAGGTGCCGCCGAGCCCCACTTCCCTGGTGGGACGGGAGGGACCCAGGTAGATGTCGTCACATTCCGCATCCTGGTTCCACGTGGGATCACTCGGCGCCCACCGGCAGCTGCTCTGCACGGTCGGATCTCCGAGCGCCGGATCAGTTGTGATGTTGCCTCCGCTGTCCCTCAGCACCACGTTTCCGTTGGCATCCCGCTCCACATCGACGGCCCAGTAGCCCCCTAGGGGATAACCCTCTCGGTGTCGCTGCACGTCGGCGAACGCCCCCATAATCACCTCATCCCGGGCGCCTTCGAAGGAGACCAACTCGTTGTTGTTGGTGGAGAAGGTCAGAAAGGCATCGATAAGGAAGTTGGGCTTATCGAGGACCACGCCGGTGAGCAACAGCTCGAAGCCACTGTTGGCGATCTCGCCGAGGTTCGTCAGGTGGCTGCCCGTGAACCCCGTCGAGGTCGGATTGGAAATGCTGACCAGGGCGTCCACGGTGTGTTGGTTGTAGTAGGTGAACTCGATTCCGGCCTTTCCGCCCCACAGCGAGGCGTCGAAGCCGATCTCCCACTCCTGCCCGGTCTCCGCTTTGAGGTCGGGGTTTCCGTAGGAACTCGTCGTCAGCGTATTCACGAGGTGGTCAACCTCTGTGAACGATCCTACCGACCAGGTCCGGTCCGCCGAGAAAGGCGAGGGCGCGTTACCGGCTTTGCCCCACGCGAAGCGGAGCTTCATCTGATCGGCAAAGTCGAAGTTGAAGAAATCCTCCTCGGAGATGATCCACGAAACCGACGCCTTCGGATAGACCACAAGCGAGAAGTCCGACCCGAAGGCCGAGTTGTCGTCCACCCGGATCGCCGCCGTTCCGAACACCCGGTCTCTCCAGCCCACCTGCTCCTGGACGAAGAAACCCAGGGACGTCTGCTCTGAGAGCCCTTCGCCCCCATTATCGTTCGCCATTGACGACACCAGGTTCAGGTTGTTGGCCACCATCCCATTGCCGCTGGCGCTAATCGAGTGGCTGGTACGGGCGTTCAACTGCATGCCGGCCGAGGTCGTAGATGCGATCTCGTCGTTCACGTCAAAAACCGCCGACCCGGAATAGTCCAGGGTATACCGGTGGACATTCGGAACCGAGTGGGAGATGGAGCCCGTGGCGGCGGTGTTCCCCCAGGGAGCCCGGCCGGTCGTATCAATCTGGTAGAAAGTGGTGCCCAGATAGTCCTGCCTGTCGAGCCCCAAGGTCAGCTTGTGCCGGAACCAATCAAAGGGGACCCAGTTCGCGGTGAGCCCGATGGTCATCCTCTCCAAATGGGTCTGGCTGTCGTACTCGTTGGAGAGGGCGGGGCTGAAGCCCCTGAAACCAGCCCCCCAGGGGTCGTTTTTCGCCCGGGCCGCACCCCGCATCCCATTCCGGTTGATGCTGTTGGAGGCGTTGTTGCTGAGGGGTTGCTGGAGGTCGGTGCGGGTGTAGCTGAAGCTCGTCGACAGGTCCACCGTCTCCGAGACAGCCGCGTCGAAGTTGGCCCGCCCCCCCATGCGATTGCTGTAGTTGTTGAAGAAGACGCCCTCTTCCCGGCCGTTGTTGAAGGACAGGAAATAGCCCGCCGTCCCCGTGCCGCCCCGGGCCGAAACCTGGAAATCCGTCAGCCTGCCCGTTCGCAGGGCATTCGGGTCCCGGAACATCGGGTTATCCTTGATCACGAAGGTCCCGTCCCCGACGTCGATGATGTCTTTCGCCGGGATCCCCGTGTTCAGCACCGCTTTGCCGTCTTTATCCTTGCCCCACCACTGGACGGAGCTTGGGTCCTTGCATCCCGGATAGGTGTTTGAGGTCTGGTTCGATGCCGTGCACCGCCAGTAGGTCTTATAGTCCCCGGTGCTCTTCATCCACTCGTTCTCACCCATCTCATAGCTCGCCGTCCACTGGACAGACTCCGAGCCCCGCCGGCCCTTCTTGGTGATGATCTGGATCACGCCGTTGGCCGCATCCGCCCCGTACAGGGTCGCCGCCGCCGGACCTTTGAGGACCTCGACGCTGGCGATGTCCTCCGGGTTCAAGAAGTCCAGGTCACTGCCACCATGGTTCGAGTTGCTGGACCGAAAATTCCCGCTTTCGATGCGCACGCCGTCCACATAGAAGACGGGCCGGTAGCCACCATTCATGGAGCCGGCGCCCCGGATGCGGATGTTCTGGCCGCCTCCGGTCTGGCCACTGGCGGCCTGCAACGTGAGCCCCGGCGTCCGGGCCATGAGGAGCTCGAAGACGTTTTGGATCGGCGCATCATCCACGGTCCTTTCGGCCTGGATGACGCCAATGGAGTTACCTAGCTGAAGCTTGCTCTCGCCAGCCGCCGCCGTGCCGGTGACCACTATCTCATCCATGGCGATCACGGAACGAGACATATAGAAGTTCACGGTGACGGTCTGGCCGGGAAGAAGGTTCACCACCGTGTCTGCCGTGGCGTACCCGATTGATGAAGCCCGCACGGCCCTCGGTCCCGATGGCACCGTCCGGATTTGGTAGCGGCCGTCGGGGCCGGTCACCCCGAAGGCCGTGGTGCCGACGACGTGGATCTCGATCCCGGGCAACGGGCCCGTCGAGCCCGTAACCAAGCCTTGGATCCCACCGGGATCCTGGCCCTGCCCGGGCATCGCCCCGGCCAGCACCAGCACCACGGTCGTGCTCAAGGCACGGATCCCTCGTATTACATGTGTTCGACTCATGCGCTTTCTCCCCTCTTGTTGAGAAAGTGGGGAAAGAGAGGCCGGAACAGCCTTCGCCTTCCGACCTCGAGTTCCCCTCCCGGTCGGTGATCCCACCGACTCAGACATGGACGGAGGGTTTCGACGGAAACCCGTACCGCCACTCGCAATTGGCCGGCCGTCGACAGCCGACTCGTTCGAATAGGGTCAGGACCTCCGAAGTGGAGTCCTGGCCTGACCCTTTGTCTTTTTCCCTGGGCTGCCCGCGCGGAACGCGCGGCAATGAGGATGGAATCGATCGGAAGGACAGGTGGGTCGGCCAGCGCCGTGCCCCTGACGAAAACCTTTCACGCGGAGTTTGGTGGGGCCGCGAACAGGTAAAGAGTCAGGAATTCAACGGTGGAGATAGCCGGGGTCGGTCCCTCGGGTGTTTGGTGCCTCCTGTTGAGCGTCGTCGGTGCGCGAAGTGATCAGCTCACGCGGTAGAAGCCAGACCGGTTGACGGGCGAACCACGAACCTCGAAAAAGACCCGGGCTCACGGTCCTCAGTTTGAGTCTAGCCAGATTATAGTTTCGGAGCTTTCTGATCGCAAGTCGGACCCGACCGGCTCAGGGTCCGACCGGGTCAGGGAAGTCTTTTAAGACGCACATGGACGATCCCGCCCGGATATCCGGTCCCGTACCGAGTGGTGGCGTCCGCAGCCGACATGTACAAGATCTCGTCCACGGAATCCAGGTGGAAGCCCCGAAGGGAGTCCAGAGATCCAAAATCCCTGTCGTCCACAAATACCCGAGGCAAGTTCACGCTTCCACCGACACCGCCAGTGAGGGTCGACGATCGGCTCCTGAGCCAGTTGGCCCTTAGGCGTTCTACTGCGTCGTATGCGGTTCCGGTCGGTAGGGTCTGAAGCTCCTCCGGGGAGATTCGATTCGGATCCCGCTGGAGGTCGGAGCCGGGCGAAGCTCCTCCCGACGCGCAGCTTCCGAGAAAGACCGCGACCAGGAGAACGGCGGGGGACAGGAGAACGGCAGGGGACAGTGCCCGCATTCCGATGATTCTCATACTCCAGCCCTCCTCAGAGCTGCCTTCACCCGGATCATGAACCTCCTGGGATCGAAGGGCTTCCGAATATAGTCGTCGGCCCCCTCCTCCATCAGCGTCAGCTCGGCGTCGGGGTCGGTGGTTCCCGTAAGCACGATCACCGGCAACCCGACGGTGGCCATGCTCCCTCTTATCTCGTTCAGGACCTCCCTGCCCCCCATGCGAGGCATTTCCAGGTCCAGGACCACCAGGCTGAAGGCCCTTCCGGACTGAAGAAGCTCGATGGCTTCCACCCCATCCTTGGCTTCGACAACCCTATGCTTATCGCTTTCCAGGAGGGCTTTTGCAATGGTTCGGTTCGCCCCATCGTCATCCACCAGAAGGATGGGCGGAGCCAAATCCAGATCCTCCTCAGCGACCCCGATCAGGTCGGCCGCCGACACCGCCGGCACACCCCCAGCCTGCCGATCCGAGCCGGGCTGTTCCTCCCCTGATTTCCCCTTCACATCACCCAGCACACGCTCCAACTCCTGGAGGGTGGTCTCGCCGGCTCGCACCCGGGCGACCCCGACTTCACGGAGAGACCTAACGCCCTCGGCCCTGGCGGTCTTCTGTAGCTCCGCGGCGGAAGCCCCAGAGAAGATCAGCTCTTTGATCCTTGGACTGATCGAAAGGACCTCCACGATGGGAACCCGGCCCCGGTAGCCGGATTGCCCGCATCCTTTACATCCGACCGGCCGGAACAGGGGTTTGATTTCGTATTCTTCCGCCAGGACCGCTTCAACCTCGGTGAGATCGCCATCCACTTTGACTTTGCAGAGGGGGCAAACCCTACGCACCAGCCTCTGGGCAAGGACGCCCCGGAGGGTCTCGGCCAGCGTCGGCCGGTCCAGCCCCATATCGAGGAAACGGCCCACCGTCCCGACGGTGTCATTGGTGTGGAGAGTAGAAAGGACGAGGTGGCCGGTCAGAGAGGCCTGGGCCGCGACCTGGGCGGTTTCAAGATCCCGAATCTCTCCCACGAAGACGACGTCCGGATCCTGCCGGAGGATCGCCCGGAAGGCCGAGGCGAAGGTGACCCCTTGTTTGGTTTCGACCTGGATCTGGGTGAGGCCCGGGAGCTCGTATTCCACCGGGTCCTCCACCGTCATGATGTTGATGTCTTCGTCGTAGATGTGTTGAAGGGCTGCGTATAGGGAGGTGGTTTTCCCCGAACCCGTTGGGCCGGTCACGACTACGATCCCTTCCCGGTGGGTCAGGAGGGATTGAAAACGGGAAAGCTCCGGCTCCTGGAACCCGACTTCCTCGAGAGTCTTGGCCTCCTGGGAGTCCAGAATCCGAATGACCATCTTTTCGGCATTCCTGGTAGGAACGGTGGATATCCGCAGGTCGACCTGCCGGTCCCCGAAACCCACCTTCGCTCGGCCATCCTGCGGTCGCAGCCGGTCGGCGATGTCCAGCCGAGCCATGATCTTGATCCTGGACACCACCCGTGTGAGAACCGATAGGGGCATGTTCCCCGAGTTCCTCAAGACCCCGTCGATCCGGTAGCGAATCACCCCACCGTGAGGCATGGGCTGGAGGTGGATATCACTCGCCCCGCTCTCCACAGCCTCCTTCAGAATCACGTTCGTAAGGTTGACGAGAGGTCCGGACCCGGCCTCCTCCAAGGAAGGGGCGGGATCGTCATCCTGTTCGATGAGGCGGAAATTGTCGAGGCTCTCGCCGAGATCGGGCTGGACCTGAAAGAGGATCCTGGCCACATCCTTGTCCGGAGAGTACTGGGAGAGGATGGCCTCCTCGAGCTCGGCGTGGGAGGCGACCACCAGAGAAATCCCCCGGCCGGACGCGAACCCCACCGCCTGTTCGGCCTCGAGATTGGTGGGGTCGGCGGTGGCCACCACCAAGCGCCTGTAGTCTTCCCGGAGGGGGAGGAGCTGATACGCCTTGGCCAACGCCTCCGGCACGAGTCTCAGGGCTTTGCTCTCCACTTCGTGCAGGTCGGCGCGGGGAAGATGGAAAAAGAGGGCCACCAGATCGGCAATTTCACTTTGGTGAATGCCGGTCGCTTCGGAGGCCTTTTGCCATGCCTCGGCCAGGGAGAAGGAGCTGCGGAGGGACACGGCCCCACCCATCTTCTTCCCCGCCTTCTCGAGGACGCCTTCGAGCCAATGGGCTGAGTCGTTCATTCAGACGAAGATCCTTGTTCGTGTAGGAAGTCCATGACCCGCTGGAATGCCTCTCTTAGGTCCGGGAGCGCAGCTCTGAGGTCTGCCTCGCGTCCATCCTTGCCGGCCTGTTCCACCTCCTCCAGAAGATTCCCGAAATGATCGGCCCGAATGTTCCTGGAACCGGATTTTATCCCGTGGGCCTCCCTCTCGACAGCCTTCCAATCCCCTGCTGCCAGGGCCACCTCCAGAGCCTTCATCCGGCCTGGAGTCTCCGAAAGGTAGGCTCCCACGGCAGGAGCCACCACAGACTCGATCCCGGCTTCCCTCATGGCGGATCGGAACTCCTCCAGCAGAACCGGAGGTTCCCCGGGCAACGGCACCCGAGAAACCTCGGCAGGATGAGGCTGGGGATCACTTGTTTGAGGTACCTCCGCCTCCTCGCCCCGAGCCTGGCGGGCCCAGAACTCGACTCGTTCTCTCAGCTCACCCGGCTTGAAGGGCTTGGGAACATAATCGTCCATGCCGGCGTCCTTACATCGCTGGCGCTCCTCCGGGAGAACGTGGGCGGTCAGGGCCAGGATCGGAACGGAGTTGAACCGGGAATCGTTCCGGATCCGTATCGTGGCTTCCAATCCGTCCATCTCGGGCATTTGAACGTCCATGAGAATCAGGTCGGGGAGGCTCTTCTCGAGACTCTCCAGGGCCTCTACCCCATTGGGCACCACCGTCACGTCACAGCCCCACCGCTCCAGGAGCCCCCTGGCCACCTGTTGGTTCACCAGGTTGTCCTCCGCCACCAGGACACGGAGACCTTCCATGAACTCCGGGGAAGTAGCCTGGGTCTGGGTGCCGGGGCCTTTCCCTGAGCCTTCCGCGGGCCCCCGGGAATCCCCGCCGTCCCGGTCCTGAAGTACGGCGTTCACACTTCTCAGAAGCTCGGCCCGGGATACGGGCTTGTGGAGGAAGCCGTTGACCCTCAGGCGTGCGGCAAGCTTCCTGTCTCCAAGGCGGTTCGAGGAGGTCAAGATCATGATGGGGAGGTCCCGAAGCTGAGGATCCAGACGAATGTCCTCCGCCAGTTGGAAGCCATCCCGACCGGGCATGAGGAGATCCAGGATGACGAAGTCGAACGGCTCCTGCCCCTGAACCGTTCGGAGCAGGTTCAGCGCTTCCGCCGCCCCCTCCGTCACCTGGACCCTGGCTCCGGCCGTCTCGAGGAAGTCCCGGAAGATCCTACGGTTGGTCTCCAGGTCATCCACGATCAGGGCTTTCACGCCGGTGAGGTCCACCCTGTCTCCGGGCTCCGCCCTGGAAGCGAAATCGTGGTCGATGGGGAGAGCGAGGATGAAGAAGAACTCACTTCCCTCCCCCTCAACGCTCTCAATTCCGAGATCTCCCCCCATCAGGGACACCAGGTGCCGAGAGATGGTGAGGCCCAACCCCGTACCTCCATATTGACGCGTGGTGGAGGAGTCGGCCTGGGTGAATTCCTGGAAGATCGACTGCTGTTTGTCTTTCGGAATCCCGACCCCCGTGTCCTTCACCGAGAACCGGATTCTCGCCAGGTCGTCGTGGCCGCCCACCATAGCCACCGAAACCAGGATTTCCCCGTCTTGTGTGAACTTCACCGCGTTCCCCACCAGGTTGGACAAGACCTGGCGTAAACGGGTGGGGTCACCTCGTACTCCCCGGGGAACGTCCGGCCTGAGGTCCACCATCAGTTCACTCCCACGCTCCACAGCCGAGTGGGAGAAGAGGGCCACCGCTCCGAGGATCTCCTCAGTGAGGTCGAAGGACACCTCCTCCAACTCCAGGTGCCCGGCCTCGATCTTCGAGATGTCCAGGATGTCGTTCAGAACGGCAAGGAGAGACTCCCCGGAAGACCTGACGATCTCCAGGGATTGGCGCTGGTCAGGGGTGAGGTCGGTGTCCAGGAGGATCTCCGTCATCCCCAGGACGCCATTCATGGGGGTCCGGATCTCATGGCTCATGTTGGCGAGAAAGGCGCTCTTCATGCGGGTGGCCCGCTCGGCCCGCTCCGCAAACTCCCGCATACGCTCCTCCGCCTCCTTCCGCTCGGTCACATCCCGGACCACCCCCAGGAGGCCGAGGGTATCCCCCTCGACATGCCGGAAGACGGTCTTCACCGTCTCCCAGAGGCGGCGGTCGCCGTCGTGATCCACGATCCATTCCTCGAACTTCACGGAATCCCAGCTCGTGAGAGCCTCGATATCGCTCTTTCGGTAGGCCGCGGCCCTGGTGGGCCCTACCAGATCTTGGTCCGTCTTACCAACGATCTCTTCCTCAGGGAGCCCGATATAGTGGGCGAAGCGATGGTTGCACCCCTGGTATATCCCCTCCCCGTCCTTATAGAAGATCTGGTCTTCGGTACCGTTGATGAGGGACCGGACCAGCGAGTTTTTCCTGGAGACCTCTTGCAGGGCGTCCCGTGCCTCCACCCGATCCGTCACATCCCGTGCCGTTCCCTGGGCACCCAGGATCTCACCGGAAGGGTCTCGAATCGGCCGGGCCGAGAAGCTCAGGTACCGGGCCTGTCCGGTGACGGACTTATGGACCGTTTCGTGGTCCACGAGCTCAGAGCCCATGAGGACCTGCCCGAAAGCCGCATAGTCCTTTTCCAGGTGGCCCTCTTCGGCCTGGTCCAGGAATCCCCGCCCCACGAGATCCTCAGGCGGAGCACCGTAGATCTCCATTGCCGCAGAGTTGAGGAAGGTCCAGCGGCCTTCGTTGTCCACCTGCCACACCAGGTCCCGGGCCGATTCGACCAGGCCCCGGTATTGCTCCTGAGCCCTCCGAAGCTCCCGCCGGGTTTCCAGCGACTCGAACAGCTGCCGGTTGGTCTTTCGGTGGAGGACGGACATGACCACCCAGAAGGTCAGGACCAGCGCGAGAAGGCCAAAGCCCAACTGGGGTTCCAGTGGGTTCACCAGGCCGAGCCCTCGTAAAGCAAAGCTGACGAAGATCGAACCCAGGAGCACTGTCGAGAAGCCGTAGAAGGCCGGGCTGTCGGCTACCAGGGTCGCGGTTGCCGCCGCCACCAACCCCGCCATGATTACCAGAAGGACCCCGACCTGGTCGCTAGGCAGTTCGAGGCCGAAGAGGAACCCCCCGGCCGCCCATGCAAGGGCCACCACCATGGTGCCGGTGAAGGCCAGTCGACGGGCAACCATCGGCCGTTCCGGGTTCTTTTTGGCCCGAGCGCCCAGAATGACCCTGAGGGCGGTTGCCATAAGAAGGACCCCGAACCAGACCAGGGAAGGCCGGGTGCCCACCAAGTCCATGAAGAAGACCAGGGCCGCGATCCCCGCCACCGGGTGCCCCGCGACGCCGCCTGTGGCGTCCTGGACGAACTGCCTTGCCATGGCACTTCCGGGGAGCCCCTCGGGCAAGGGAGACTGGGAAAGCCCGGGTCTGGGGCCGGAGCCGGAGTCCGGGACTTCGGGCTGCCGCTCAGGGGCGGAGGATGGAACTCCCTTGGTCATTTCAGCGCTCCCTGGCTTGGGCAGGGTTGAGAGTGGGATCGATACCTTTGAGGGGCGGAGCGGTTCTGGTCCTCAGGGCCGTTTCCGCCCGTTCGACTTCGCCCTCCGTGGTACACCGGACAGCAAGCCCATAGAAGAGGAACCGATCCAGGAAGAGGTTCAAGAAGAGGAAGACCCCCGCCAGCTCCGCCCACCCCCGGAGGAGTGCACCGGCAGGAAGGAGAATCCCAAGAAGGATCCGGATGAAGACAGTGGCTCCTCTTCGCCCCAGGAATCTTGGATGGGTCGGAACCCCTCGGGAGAGAACATCGGCAATTCTCCTGGTCCGTTCCCAGACGAAAAGGCCATCCACCAAGAGAACCAAAAGAATGAGAAGCTCGCCCCTGGCCCTGGTTCCAACCGGAAGGTGCCCCAGAAGGACCGTGAGGCCGAAGGCGATTCCCAGGACAAAGGGTTGGACCACGACGGGTCCACTCCACGTTAATTGTCCG